>JABSPG010000090.1:4320-11187 GCA_013214445.1 Ekhidna sp.
TCCTAGTCCCGATGCAACTGCCAAATACCCTTCACTGTATTTCACTTCATTGATCGATTGATAGTTTCCTAACTCCAGTTGTCCAATCACTTCAGCTGATGTACTTGCACTATCATGATTCATTCTAAACATAAAAACCATTTCGCCGGCAGCAACATATCCAACCTGATCATTAATGGTCACGCTATTTGCAAACAAATCATCACCACCCTCTGGAAGCGGTATATTTAATAGTTGTTCTCCGCTAGCTAAATCATATACATTAATGCCATCATATCCACTAGCCACGTATGCTTTGTCTCCCTCAATTTCAAATGTTGATTTGTGCCCTGCCTGATCAAGACCAGGGACATCACATGTGCTTTGAACACTTAGGTCTGCTGAATTAATGATAGTCAGCTGGCCGGGATTAGCACTCAATACCGATACAATCTCACCTTGGGCAAATACCCATCTGGCATCCTTGATGGGGATGTACTTTTCTAGTGATTTACTAGACCGACTGAAAACATGCAAGCCTCCTCCTTTTTCTATTGTGGCACCTGAAGTAACAAATAAATGGTCTTCGCTCATTGCTAAACTTGTTGACAAATGGCCCCCAATTCTTGTTCTATGACGGGTAGTTAGGTCTGGTACATTATTTACCACCTCGAGTTGATCCCAGAAAGCTACGGAATCCGAAGTAGGTGATCCTCCCCCGTACCATAGCAAACCATCTAGGTAAGCAACCATAGATATATCGGTATTTTCAATTTCCAACTGACTATCTAATGAAAGTGATTGCCCGTCTCTACTGATAATATCTACGCCTCCTTTAAAGGATGCACCCGCATAATTATAACCAACGAAAATATTATCCTCCTGAATCGCAATTGTAGAAGCCATTATCTGATTCCCATCGACGGAGGGAGGGGCAATTTCAGATACAAGCGTCATTTCAATCCCACCTTGAACCCTGGCTCCAAGATTATTCACTATAGAAATTGACTCATTGGTTCTAGTCAATCGAAAGGACTGATCCGTTATTACTTTGATTCCGTCCAAATCAGGGTTAATGATTTTAACGTCTTCATCCTCTAAGTCCTGGCATTTCGTAAATAAACCTAGTATCCCCAGGAACATACCCATGATAAATAGTAATTTTTTCATTGCTGTACGATTTTGATTTTATCATTCAAAGTTTGTCGGCTACACCCAAGAATATGAGAGGATAATACTTAATGAAATAGCTAGGCAATTCACTAAGCGACATGAACTATTTCACCCACGGCAAAAGCGATAGTATTTCTTTCTTGTGTTTTCTGCTCACCGGAATATTTGTTTCCCCTATCGACAAGAAGCCTGTCTTTACACTTTCAATCTTGTCTAGGCGAACCAAGTACGATCGGTGAACTCGATAAAAATCCTCCTTGGGCAACAAGGTCTCAAGGTTTTTCATGGTGACGTAGACAGTTAAGATGTCATTTTCGCATATCACCTTCATATAATCGCCATGGCCCTTTATATACAGGATATCTTTCAAAAGCACCCTTTTGATCTCTTGCCCGGCATCTAAAAAAATGTAACCGTTAAACTTCTCAATCTTATCGTTAAGATTTGGTGAATTATCTTTTAAGACTTGCATAGTTGTAGTTGGTTTGATGTTCAATATTTTGTCAAAATCTGAATTACAATGTCATGAGGTGCTACCTCGTTTCCTCCGAAATAGGGAAATAGCATGTAGTATAATCCTCTATTGCAGGAGGACTTGCGTGCAATACTTACAGGGTCATATCCCTGCAGGTGAAAGTGATAGTGCGAATCACTCAATGTTAGATCGTAGGCCCTTGGCTCATTTAGCGGAACTATCCCTATGAATTCGGTAATTCGTTCACCGCTGGCATACACATATGCATGTATTTCCAGGTTTCCGTCCAACCATCGCCAGCCAAACCTTGCGCTGTGCGTGTGATGTGGGCTGTTGCAATCCGAAAATCCATACAGCTTGTTGATGTCATGCTGATTTTCTATGGTCTGCGTTTCATAAACCGCCGTTTCGTCAAAAATCACATCAAAACGTAACGAACTAGCCTGAAGTGTCTGAGCTCTAAACCCTCTCGAATGAGTTCCCTTAGGAATAATGAATTGTTCGTAGGGTTCAACTATTGCCTCTTCGCAGGAGTAAAGCGGCAATAGCAACCAAGGTACTAGCAATATGTATAGGTACTTTTTCATGATTCATCATATGTGAATGGTTAGTTTAAGACCGTTGGAAGCTTCTCTTGCTCTAATGCCTGTGATCAGGCCCGCAGACAGCCATCTGTTTAGTTTGAAAGAGGTCTCTACTTCAGGGATAACTACTAGAAACTGATTGCTCACCAGGCCCAATTTTGGCAAGAATGTGAACCGAAGATCGCCACATCTCTTTATCGGGATAGCTAACTCCACTCCCCAGAATGGATAAAGCGAACCTCCCTTTATCACTTGCCTCTTTACCGTTCTTTGGTAGATGAACCCCACTCCCAGGGCTTTGTCATTCACAAATCGAACCCCGTACCCCTGCTGCAGCCCCATCACAGTTTTTGAATAGAAGGACTGCAGCTGAAGTTCCTGACCATGAATAAACATGCCGAAGGTGCAGAGTAGCAAACCGAATGCAATTAACCTTTTCATGAGAGTACTAGCTTGATGTAATTACCAATGGAAACCTGCAAATTCTGGCTATCGCCTGTCCGAGCTCACGTAATCGCTTGTCCAACTTGATACTCCAAAAGACTTTTATCTTTTTCCCTTTAGCATACTCTTGGTTCATCCTTCGAATCACCTTCATCAAGCCTCTCTTGCTTTTTGAATCAACTTCTCTGATCCTGAACAGGACATTTAGCTCTTCATGCGAATGAAAGTGCCGCTTCAAAATAGCCTTCATCTTTTTGAAACTGTAAGGCCAATTGCCATTCGCTTCACCCCCCAAAATCATAAGATTCAATAGGTCATGATACTGGACTTTCAAGTTTCCACTTTTCCTCCTCGTTGTAGCAGATGGAGGTACGACCTTGACGTTTGGATTAATATTTAACAACATGACTGTAAGATTTATAGTGAAATAGATATACCGTATTGATATGTAGGCCTAAAGCATCTAGCTCCTAAACCTGCCTGTAGTGTAACATTTTCAAAGACGCTATAATGAGCTAAGAATGCAGGTGTAATCACAAAATTCTCCTCATTGGAAACTCCCATTCTTACATTCATCTTTAATGTAAAGTCGCCCAAGTAGTAGATTGGAGCAGATAGATAGGTACCTATAAACTCACGTTCATAAAACCTTGGCAACTCTTGCTGCTTCTCTTTAGACATCAGCATGGTTGTCGCCTGCTGATAGAAGAAGCCGTATTCGTAGGAATATCGGTCTTTATAACCGACAAATACACCCGTCTTTGGAGATATATGTGTTCTCTCCACGTAGGTACTAACTGTTACTTTTTGTGACATGGCCAAGCCTAGCACACAAAACATCCCGATTGAAAGGAAAGCGCGGATTTGAAATATTGTTTTCATGGCTCTGTTTGTTTAAATGTTTATTCAAAGCTCAAAAAAGACCAAGCCAAATCTGAGAGGGATATTTGGATTCTAGGAAGACGATGAATGCGTTAATCCACTAAGCAATTCCCGTAGGTGTGAAGCGTTTCACCTTGACTTTTTTCAGTTTAAAAGATGAGAATTTACATCTCAAGGAAAAAACAGACCTGTACCTTGCAGATATAATTTGCCATAAATATTACCATATACAGATGACAACCATACTACTAGTAGATGATCATGAAGTAATCAGAGACGGCATAAAGTACTACTTCGAAAATCTGGAAGACCGCTTCACGGTCACTGGAGAGGCTTCAAATGGAAAAGAAGCGCTCGAAACTATGAAAGAGCAATCTTTTGATATCATACTTACGGATCTGTCTATGCCCGTAATGGATGGATTGGAACTGGTAAAAGAATTGAAAGAACATCACCCGGGCCAAAAGGTGCTGGTACTCTCCATGATAGACGAAGTAAAATACATCAAGCATATGATCGCTGAAGGGGTAGACGGTTACGTATTGAAATCCTCGGGAGAAGATGAAATCATCAATGCCATCGAAAAAATCACCAATGGAGACACCTACTTCTCAAAAGATGTGACCAATGCTGTGGTCAATGACTTAGCAAGAAAAAAAGAAATCGCGAATCAACTGAGCCCAAAGCTGACCTATGAGACTCCTCTGACCAGCAGAGAAAAAGAGGTACTGAAACTCATCATCGATCAAAAAACGAATCAAGAAATAGCAGATTTACTGACCATAAGCATTCGAACTGTGGAGACACACAAGGGCAATCTATTGCTCAAGACAGGAGCGAAAAACATCGCTGGGCTGGTATTGTATGCCATTGAAAAGAACCTTGTAAACTAATTCGGAACTGATCAATATCATTGTCACGATCGTTTGGAGAAAATAATTTAGCTAAGTTTCAATTTAAACCAATATGAAGTCTAGGAGAGAAGCACAAGATCTACAAGAGCGATTTTCGATAGCCGAGCACATCATTGCAAACAGTCCCTCTGTGGCCTTCCTATGGAAAAATCAAGAAGGATGGCCAGTAGCAGATGTATCTGAAAATGTACTAGATCTTTTAGGATACAGTGCCGATGAGTTTGTTTCAGGAAAAATTCAATTCGCCTCCGTTGTTCATCCGGATGATCTCGATCGGGTGGCTGAAGAAGTTAAACAATTCAGTATAGTAGAGCAACTAAGCAACTTTGAACACCAGCCTTACCGTCTCATTCACAAGGATGGAAGCACCATCTGGGTAGACGACAGCACAAATGTGAACAAAAATGGTGATGAAATCACTCACTATTCAGGCCTTATCACGGACGTCACCGAAAAGATGGTTGCTAAAGAGCGATTGATCCAGCTTGAAGAAGAATTAGACGCACAATTAGATCAGCTTCGAACAAGTGAACAAAAGCTTAGAGACCGAGAGCTTCGATTCGAAAGCCTAAACAACATTTCAGGTCATGGAGTGATTATTCAAGATATTAATGGAAATGTGACAGAGGCAAATCAAGCCATCTGTAACCTTCTTGGCTATTCCTTAGATGATTTTAGGAAGTTGACAGCCTTTGACATTTACCCTTCACATGCCTTGGAAAAGGTAAAAAAGCATCACGATATCCTCATCACAGAAGGACACACCTACTTTGAAAGTGATATTCTGACAAAAACTGGTGAAGTCCTGCAAGCAGAAGTTTTTTCAAAAATCATGGAGCTTTCAGATGGACCGGTTATCGAGACTATTTTCAAGGACATAACAGGGCTAAAGAAAAGGCAACAAGAAATTCAAACCTTAAATGCTGCTATCGACCAATCTGCAAATAGTGTAGTTATGACTGATTTGGAGGGCACCATTACGTATGTAAACGAACGGCTTCTACAAATTACTGGATATAAGAGAGATGAGGTCCTTGGACAAAAACCAAGTATTTTAAAAAGCAATAAACATTCAAAAGCCTTTTATCAGGATATGTGGACCACCATCAAATCTGGTGAGATATGGACAGGCGATATCATCAATAAGAAGAAGGATGGATCTCACTACATTGAAAGTGTAACCATCAGTCCAATAAAAGACGCTAAGAACAACACCACGGGGTACCTTTCGGTAAAAGAAGATGTAACAGAACGTCGGAAGTTAAATGAAATAATCAGCGCTGAGCGCGAGAGGTACCAATTCTTGACTGATTTCGTACCTCATATTCTTTGGGCAGCTGATCCGAATGGGATGCTCACATTTGTCAATAAATCCGGACTGGAAATTATGGGAACTACGGAGGAAGAGTTACTATCCTCAGGGTGGTTTAAGGTCATCCATCCCGATGATATCCTAAACGTAGAAAAGAAGTGGACTGAAGCAATCAAGAATTCAACTCCTTACGAAAATGAGCAAAGAATCAAAACCGGAAAAGGAACTTACGATTGGTTCAAGGTCACAGCCAACCCACACTACGATGAAAATGGGGAAATCGATCAATGGGTAGGTTTGTCCACCAGTATCCAGACGGAAAAGAACTACCTGGAACGGGTAATGGAAAATGAACAAAAAGTTGTACGTATATTCAACAACGTAACCGATGGATATATCTCTTACAACCAAGAGGGTCGGATACTAACCATCAATAAATCCGGAAAGGTACTTTTAGGGCTAAATGAGAAAGTTCCAGTTGATTCTAATTTACGTATCAGTGATTTCTACCTAAATAAAGACCAACTTAGGGAGGAATCTACTCGGTTTACCAATGAAAGACTAGATAATGAAATAGTCGAAATACAGACTGCTAATAATGAATCAAAACTGTTTGATTTCAACAAGGTACGGATCAAGGAAGATGAAGATACATATATTGTAGAAGCGTCTTTCAGAGAGGTATCGGAAAAATACAATATTGATCGACTGGTCAATGCCAGCCTGGCCTTGCATGAGTCGGCAGGAAAAATCACCTACGATCAGCTGATCCAATTTGGCATAGACAGTTGCGAAGCTCTTTTACAAAGTGAGATGGCTTTTTTCCATCTCATCACTGAGGATCAAGTGATGATAAAACTGACACAATGGAGTACCAATACTAAAAAAACTTGTGCAGTCCCTGATCTACAAAATCACTACCCTCTAAAAAATGCAGGCAATTGGGCCGATTGCGTAAGATTAAGAAAACCAGTAATACACAATGACTATGCAACTGCCGAAAATAAAAAAGGACTCCCTGACGGACATATCCCACTGAAGAGGGATCTGGAAGTACCGATCATGCAAGACGGCAAAGTGGTTGCAATCATTGGGGTAGGCAAC
>JABSPG010000898.1 GCA_013214445.1 Ekhidna sp.
TCCCCTGGTATAAACTGTAGGTTAATGTCCTTGCGGGAACGCGAAAATTGTTCTCATAAAGCCCTAAAGCGAAATCATCAGACTTAATAGACCATTTAACAGTTGCATCCTGACTGAATACAACCATTAAGGGGTAAGGTCCATATTTGGTTAGGCGTATTGATGTCGCTGTGAGACTCGTTTTTAAGGCTTCTGATAGGTTCTCTACTAAGCAACGAGTTAGCGCCTGCCCCGCAGCCAGAGCCTTGAATTTTTCCGGTGGCATCAGGAGTTCAGCTGCAAATACATTTGCCTCTATCTCATAGGGAGAGCTGCCTTTATGCCATTGCTGGAATACTTGTGTGTTGCAACTGAATATGTCTTGAATTTGTCTATGTAGCATCCAATGCCCAAACTCATGGGCGATCACAAAGCGTCTCCGGGGAAGGTAGGTAAGCTGGTTGGAGATGGAGATAATGCCCCTTTTCTTGCTAGTACGAATCATCTGCCCCAGGGCACCTTCCATTTTGCGGGTACGTAAGAACGCGCCTTCAAAGGCAAGTATTTCCTCGAAAGGGAATGCTTCGGGATTTTCAAGGAAGTTATAACTATCTAGAATTCGTCTTGCTTCTTTTTCAGCTTTTCTACGATTAGGAGTAGTTTTCATCTTCTTCGGATAATAGCTGATCCAGGTAAGTAGCAACGGCCGCATCCTCTTGAATACGTTCAATTTCCTCTTTACTAAGTTCACCTTCAAGAGACCGAAAATTCACCTGAAGTGTTAATCCTCTTGCGTTAAAATCTGCTACGAGTTCATTTATGTTGTTTTGAAGCTTGGATAGGAATTCTGAGAATTTATCATGGATGAGTTTCCCCCTTCTTAACTTTTCCTTTGCCAGTGAGCCTTTGATAAATGCTAAACCTTCGGCAACTTCTTTATCCACATCAAATCCTTCCTCTTCAAGATATTCTCGAGCTTTTAGTGGAGTACTAGAGACTATATCAGCATCTGTCTTGGTGTATTGATCAAGGGGATTGAGCTGGAAATCTTGGTGATTTTTGTTACTCATGATAGTTGATCTTTGAAGTTCAGCACATCATTCTTTGCTTGTAACAACCGCCGAATACGTTTGATGGCGTTTTGAACATCCTTTTTCTCCTTGGCTGGGAAAAATTCCTCTAAAAAAACGAATATTTCCCTTGGTGTATAGCCTTCTTTCATTAATTCCCAAACATCTGTAGTGTATTCATCCTCTTTCTCCCGGATTAACTGATCTGCCTGAGTGGTTAGCTGTCGGATCAATTCCGCATCTTCGTATCTGTACTGTGATGCTGCTAGTTTGTCTGAAACTTCGGGATCTGATAAATCCATACTACTACCTTTCTCTTGTTCTGGACTCGTAAGATCATTGCTGATCAAACTTCTAACCACGCTTCTTTTTAAGAATGTAAGTAGACAAGGATAGGTTTCTCTATTCCACTTACGTGTATTCGTAAGGTGGCTAATTATTGCCTTCTGAACATAGTCCTTAGCCTGTTGTCCTTTAAGGGCACAGGCTCGATTCCTAGTCCAAAATTTTCCCTGGAGAATACGCTGGGTATAAGCCAGAAGCTGAGTGT
>JABSPG010000899.1 GCA_013214445.1 Ekhidna sp.
CGAGAAGAAGTAAAAGTCTTCAATCCTAATCAACAGCTTTCCTATGAAGTGATTGAAGGATTTCCCGGTTTTATTAAGCAAGGAGTAAATAATTGGTACTTGGAAGTCATATCTGCTAACCAGACCAAAGTCACTATGCACTTTGTTGGCGAAACACAAGGAGTTATGGGCCTCTTGATGGGTCCTATGATGAAACTGAATCTAGCTAAGGGGCTGGGAGGTGCTTTAAAGGATTTTAAATTTTTTGTGGAAAATGGAATGCCATCGTCTGAAAAAGTGAAGGATAATCAAAAGAAAGCAGCAAAGTTGCAGGTCGCTGCTTGAAAAAGTAGACCCCATGTTCCATGGTCGAAACATGGGGTTTTGTTATTCCAAAGAGTATTTATTTTTTCAAAGGATCGGTAGTTGAATATATAATAGGTAACACAACTAAAACATAATTGAGCTGTATGCACTTTTTACTACTGTTATCTTTGATGACTTATGGTTTGGAAAGTAGACACTAAGGAGAAAAATGAATCAGCTTGATTTCAGCTTTGAGAGTGCGATTCTACTCGTTGCTTGTTTGTATGGCTTTATTTTTTCCTCCGTCCTGGTTTTCAGAAACAGGAAGCGAAGGAGCCCACATTTTTGGTTAGGTTCATTCTTGTTTGTCTTTACATTCGTTTTGACAGATACCTACTTTAGAATCATCCAGCTTGGAAATATTTTTCCTGCTTTTAATTGGACCTATTATCGCTTACTTGTGCCAATACCGATTACCCTGTGGGTGTATGTGGTTACACTAGTACAAAGTGGTTTCAAGGTCAGTTGGTTTGAGAGGATACTGCTGACGGGTTTAGTCATTGAACTTCTATTTCGGATTGCTACTTTTATCTTTTCTGCATTAGAATTTGATCATTGGACTGATTATAGTTTCTCGGTAGTAGATTCTTGGGTAGAATCAATGATCATTGTTCTGTCGCTAATAACTTTAGTCAAGTCTTTTTTGCTGATCCGTCTATATCGAATTCGATTAGAAAATAACTACTCAGAAAAGTCGAACAAGGATTTAAGATGGCTTTCAGAATTTTTGGTAGTCTTGTTTGGTTACTTGCTGTTGGATTTTAGTCGTGCCAGTCAATTATTTCTTAGACTTCTTTGTTTCTGGTCACTGGATAATTATGCCACAGGCTCTTTTGATCTTTTATTTTGGTATCAAAGGTCATTTGCAACCAGAGATATTTCATAAACATCCAATGGTCTCATCATATGCCGGCTCGGCAATGCAAAAAGATGCCTTGGACGGAATACCTGCTGGTAAGGAAGAGGAGATCTTGTTGATAGAAAAGAAACTTAGGGAAGAGAAGGTCTATCGGCAACCAAAGTTGACGTTGCATGAATTGTCGGATATTACAGGCATAAATTCTCGACCGCTATCAAATATCATTAACCAGCATTACAAACAATCTTTTAGTGATTTTATTAATCAATACCGCGTTGAAGAAGTAAAGGAACGATTGAGGGCAAAAGAAGATGAGAAGTTTACACTTCTTGCTATTGCTATCGAAGCTGGCTTCAACTCAAAGAGTTCGTTCAATCACATGTTTAAAAAATTCG
>JABSPG010000900.1 GCA_013214445.1 Ekhidna sp.
TAACCACTCTATCTTGTTCATCTTCCGATAACCGTCCAGATTTGTTTACTAATCTTTTCTTATCAATTGATCGGATGTGATCTAATGCTATCATACCTTCTTTACCTTCGAAATTCACAGATATTCTTGTTGGATAGCTTTTGCTGGTTGTATTAAGTGGACATACTAAAACCGTATTTAAGTTTCTGTTCATTACATCTGGAGAAACAATTACAACAGGTCTTGTTTTTTTCATTTCGCTTCCGATGGTTGGATCAAGATTAGCCCAATAGATATCAAATCTTACCATTCCCACTCTTCGTTATCAAAATCCTCAGATACAGAAAGGAAGTCAGAAAAATCGTCATCTTGACCGTCCTCCATATTGGCTTTAATGAAAGCTTCATCCCAACCTGATCTTGACTCTGAAATAGGTTTGATGAGTAATCCATCATCTGTATCTACTAATTCCAAATCACCGCTTAGATCGTGTCTTTCTATTAATGATTTAGGTAGCTTTTTATTTTGACTTTTGAATAAGTCGATTTGCTCTTTCAGATACTTAATGTACTGACTATCCATGAATGCTTTGAACGGCTTCAAAGATTCTTCTCTTCTACTTACCTCCAGAGCATTAAAATAGTCCTGTTTATCCTCCTTATATACTACCGATAGAGGTATGTCGAACCTTGATTGTAGCTGATTCATTAAAAGTCTCGATGTTCTACCGTTACCGTCATAATGAGAATGGATACTAACCAAATTAAAATGAACACTATATGACAAGCTGATTTGTTCTCTTAACGTGAGAGAACTATCAAGTTTCTCATTGATCCTTGAGCACAATGATTCTATCAAGTTTGGCACTTTATCATGTGAAGGAAAATATCTTTTCTGAACAAATACTGCTCCTTTTCTTAATTCGCCTTTGGTTGAATCTACACTCCCCAATGCCGTATTATATATTTGGCCTGTGCTCTTCATCACAGCAGCATTGATATCGCAAATACTTTTCAAAGTAACACTTGCCTTGTTCTTTCCCAATTGCAAAGAGAATCGCAATGCCTCATGATGATCTTTAACCATTAGAGAATGTTCTAATGGCTTGCCTTTAGGGGTAATACCTTCATTAAGTAGAAGAGCTGCTTCCTCCTGAGTTAGTGTAGACCCTTCAATTTGAGTGCTGTGAGCTGTAATAGAGTACTCATTGAATTTGTCATAATCGACCACATCCTGAAGATTCAGCTTTTTGTATTCCTCAATATATGACTCAATAGACCTCATTTAACTATTCTTTTTCTTACACTTTTGAGAGTTTCGATTCTATTACTCTAAGCTTTTTTTTCAGCTTTCATGGGCGAAGTCAATGAAGTCATGAAACTCTTCTCTAAAGTCCTTTAATTCTTCCCTAAACTCCAGTAGTTCCTTGTGCATGTATTCAATCTTGGCCTCCATTGCAGCCATCCGATGATCTGCTTTAAGCCTAAATTCCTCAAATCTATTTTCCATGATTACCTATAGGTATCACCTTTAATATAACAAATGTCTCATTAATCTAAACCCTTTATTAGAACTATTTTTTTACTCCTTCTATTCTTAAATATCTATATAGTGTAGA
>JABSPG010000901.1 GCA_013214445.1 Ekhidna sp.
CACTCATTAATTTTCATATTAAGATTCAAATCTAGTTTCAAAAATTTCACTAAAAGAGGGTTTACACGTGCAAGTGGGGGGGTGCTATCGGTAGCTTGACAAATATTACTTCCATTTCTTTGACAAGAATGGATTAGTCATTCTAATTTTATATTAACCTCCAGATTTGGAAATTGGAAACTAGGATTGTGGGTAAGAATCCTTTTCCAATTGACTAAATTTAGTGCAACTAATTCAGTAAAGTTCATGTATCCATCAGTAGCAAAATACCTTTTCACAGTAGTGACTTTTATTTCCCTTTCGCATCTTGGACTAGCTCAGGATTTAAGCGGATCATATGGCATCAAAGGAAAGGATGCATCTGGAGATTCTTTCACTTCGACGTTCTCATTTGAAAAGCACCTTGACTCTATTTACTTCGTCAAAGGCATGAGAAAATACAAGTCTGGGAAAGAAGTAGCCATCGATGGAACTGGTATATTGGATTTGAAAAACAGACAATTGAGTATAGCGTTCGGACTAAACGAAAGTAGGTACGGATTGATGTTCTATTCACTAAATGACAATGGTGGTCTGGATGGTCTGGGTTGGTGGTTTTCGCCTAGCGGAGATGGTGCCGAACTAATGGATCTGGAGAATCCAGAACAAAGTGAAATTGCTGGAGAATATCCTGTAACTGGGATTACAGCGGAGGGAGATCTGGATAAGGGAGCTGAGCCCTCCTATGAAGGTACACTATCTATCACTGAAGTAAATAAAAAGTACAGATTAGGTTGGGATCTGAAAAATGGCCTCAACTATGGTGGCCTTGGGATTGTTACAGGCAAACAACTAGTTGGTGTTTGGGGGCTCGATAAGGATTACGGTTTAGAGATCTTTCAATTCAACGACGATTACACGGAGGCTTCATCCATTGCCTATGATGGAGGGAACGAAAACACTGGAAAATCCTCCTTGAAAAAGGAGTAATTAGCAGACGTTAAATTCATAATAGCATTGCGTAGTGAGAATGAAGCTTAAAAGTTTGTACCTGAGAGGTTATTGCACAAAGGAAAATGTTTGAAATAGGAGCAGCAAATACGACCACAACTATAATGATATGCTGAAATCATTGGGAGACCTTAGTATTTCGAAAAAGGTTCTGGTTAGTTTCATAGTCATTATCCTACTAATTTCAGTAAATGGAATTTATAGCTATGTAACACTTAGCAACAGCACTGATTTACTATCAGATATTACCAATAGAATCAAACCGGCTCAGCAAGTTTTGATTGATTTCAAAGAAATTGCGAAAGACTCACGTTCTTATGCTACCAATTGGGTCTATGTGGAAAGCTACGAATCCGACAAAGAGCGCTTACAAGTAATACATGATTCCATTTACCCTGACTTAAAAACAAAAATTCTAGCGTTATCAGATTCATTCACAGACTCTATCGATGCAGATATCCTAAGCCAAACAATCTCAGACTTTGATCTAATATTGAATGATCAGCAATTGATTATGATGACCTTGGGGGATGAGTTTGCATACGAGGATCCGCTGGCAATTTTCTTGTGTGAGGATCTCATTGAAAATAACATTGTACCCACCA
>JABSPG010000902.1 GCA_013214445.1 Ekhidna sp.
ATGAAATCTTTAAAAAATCCATCAATATCATCCCCACCCAATAACATAATACCCCTCTCGCGTACAGCATTCAATTCTACATACACCTGAGTGACTAACTCCATATCAACAGAATTGTATCCTTTGTTAGCACTTTCTATCTTACCATCAACCGAAGCCCCATAGTCCACATGCAACCTTCTCCCAGATTTACTAAACCTATCCGTTACATAGATAATACGTAAAATGATCATCTGCCCTACATCAACATGCGACTTCTCTCGATCCTTGTATTCTCTCAGACGCTTTAGCTCTACCTGGGTCTCACTCTCAATATCAGCGAACTTGGATGCATTGATACCATCACCGAAAGCGTCCCACAAAAAATTATCTAACGGGAGTAGAGACTGCCAAAAGTCATCCTTCAGGGTTTTTTTAGTCCCATGCTTTACGCCCATCTTACCATAGTTGATCAACAAGGACGCAATACTATTAGGGTTGCCTTTACTTGCCCTATGGTTAGGATCCGCCTTCCTGAAGAACCTCAAGAATTGGGATTTCTTACCCATGAGCTCTTCCGGATTAGCTGGTACCTTAGGCCATAAATAAAGAAAGTTTCCCGGAATATCATCCCCTTTATCAATATCCGTCAAAATCGCTTTAATCTTAAGCCATTGGAGTTTCATATGCGGATTCTTAAGCTCCCGTATACTCTTACTACTCTCTTTTACCTCTCTTCTGTACCCCTTAGTCTCCCCCTCGTCAACCATAGCAGTCTCAAATATACCCTTTAGGTGTAACCTCATATCTCTTAGATCCGCATCTTTGTTCATTTTTTTTGAATTTAACTACAGTTAAGAAGTATGAAATATATTGTCTGGAATCATTAATTAAAGCTTCTTATAGTAGATGGGCCATTATATAAAAAATCCAACCAATGACATAGTACCCACCGAGTGGTCAGACGACGAAGATGAAGGCGAACGGAAAATACAGAAATATAGGGGTCTACGCATGCACCTAGCCACACACATAAGGGACGGGACTAATGGGATAACATACCCAGAACGCTCATTGGTATATTCCGTGCTATCCAAGAGTATTGCCGAGATAGTAAGCCTGATACCAGAGCTAAACAAAGTCGGGGAGGGTGCATGGAATCTCCTCCGTATGGTGGTCAACTACATGCTAAATAGCGGTGTTCTTGACTATACACCTGGTTGGGAGGATGAATATCTAATCTACTGCATTAACTCATTCGTTAGCTGTAAGATATACCCAGGTATCAGATATGGTGATAACAACACTGATAACGAAGAGGCGGGGAAGACAAAGAAAACAACCATAAGAAGGACACAGTGCCAATATTGTAGGAATAAATCCCCATGCATGAACGCCTACAAAGGTGGATGTTCAAAAAATAGCAGTCGTTTTAGATGTGATACATCATCCATGCTGCATCTATGTAATGCATGTGGGCTTAGGTCTGGTGTTTCGGTCGATAGGGAATGCATAAAAAAACTAGAGTTAGAGGATGGGAGGGTAATACCAGTTAAGTTCCATTTAGCAAAAGTCAAGAGAAATTGCCGTCGGTATCAAATAAAAGGGAA
>JABSPG010000903.1 GCA_013214445.1 Ekhidna sp.
TCCTGAGTCAGCGTGGACTCGGACATATCAAAGATGCAGTGGAGATGGTAGAGGAAAATCGAGGTGTCAAACTGGACATTCACAATACAGACGCATTCAAGAAAGACCCCAAGTGCAATGACATGCTTGCGAAAGGAAAAACCCTCGGGTGCTTCTATATAGAAAGTCCAGCGATGCGTGGACTGTTGAGAAGGCTGAAGTGCAATGACTATGAAACGTTAGTCGCAGCAAGTTCTATCATTCGTCCGGGAGTTGCTCAGTCGGGCATGATGCGGGAGTATGTAGAACGGCACAGAGACCCTTCGCGGATCAAGTACTTTCATGAAGTATTTGAAGAACAACTCAGTGATACCTATGGGGTAATGGTTTATCAAGAAGATGTGATCAAGATTGCTCATCATTTTGCTAAAATGGGATTGGATGAAGCGGATGTTCTTCGGCGTGGCATGTCAGGAAAGTCGCGATCAAAAAAAGAGATTGAACGCATCAAGAATCTATACTTTGAGAATTGTAAAAAGCTTGGCTATCCCGATGAAGTCACCAATGAGGTCTACCGACAGATAGCTTCTTTTGCCGGGTACAGCTTTTGTAAGAGTCATAGCGCATCCTACGCAGTAGAGAGCTACCAAAGTCTATTTTTGAAGGCCTACTATCCGTTGGAGTTTATTACGGGTGTCATCAATAATAATGGGGGTTTTTATCGCCCTGAAGTATATATAAATGAAGCGCGAATACTTGGTGCAGAAATTCAACCACCAGATGTCAACCACAGCCAATCACTTACTTCTCTTCAAGGACAAACCATCTACCTTGGATTAAATCAAGTGACACATCTTTCCAGAAAGGTGATTGAGGGTATCCCTGCAGAGCGCCTAAAAAGTGGACCTTACAATAGCTTAACCTCCCTAATAGAGCGCACGGATATTTCTTATGATGAAACTACGCATTTGATCTATGTAGGTGCATGCAGAGGATTTAATAAAGCGAAAGGACACTTGATCATTGAAGCTAAAAAGTACTTTAACCATCAGCCTAAAGAAAAACCTAAAAACCAGCTGTTCGATCTTGCAGCAAAGAGCTTTGAGTTTCCTCAGATTGAGAATGATCCTATAGCTGATGCATTTGATGAGTTGGAAGGGTTGGGCTACCCGGTAAGTATTTCGCCTTTCAATCTACTGAAGACGTCATTTCGAGGAGATGTACTGGTAAAGGATCTTTTGAGCTACATCAATAAAGAGGTACGAATGGTGGGTTACTTGGTATCTATCAAAGATGTACCAATCAAAAAACGAGATGGGAAATTAAAGATGAATTTTGGTACGTGGATAGATATAGAAGGCGGGTATTTCGACACCACACATTTCCCTCAGACACTTAATCACTATCCATTTAAAGGTTTAGGATGCTATTTGTTACTGGGTAAGGTCGTAGTGGATTACGACTTTCCGAGTATTGAGATAAGCAAGATGGAGCGCCTTCCGATGGTTTCAGACCCTCGCTATAGTGAAGACAATCAACCCAACTATGATGTATGGGATAAGATGAAGGTGGCACATAGTATGACCATGCGTGCGCCATATCCCAGTACG
>JABSPG010000904.1 GCA_013214445.1 Ekhidna sp.
GCGCTTCGATCTTACTAGATAGTTTGTAAAACTCTGCCCGTTGATCTTGGTGTATTTTGCATCAATATCGTCTCTTACTTCCAATCCATTGATGTCAAAATCTCCTCGGGCATTCATGTATTTGATATTCCATGACTCTTCGAATACGGCATTCTTAAATGAACCACCCTCATCAAACTGAGCATATTTGAAAGTTGCGTCATCATCAAATCTTGTCCCTGAAAAGTCGGCTTCCTCATCAAATTCAGCATATTTAAAAGTGGTCTTACGGTCAAATGAAGAACCGGAGAAATCTACTCTATTATCAAATTCTGAATACTTGAACATGGCATTTCTATTGAAGGTACAATTTTTGAACCGCACAGCCCTCTCAAAGTCTGCAGTAAACGTATAACCAGATGGATCATCATGAATGTAAGCAAGGACATCACCTCGAAACGTACAGTTCACAAAAGAAATACTCCCCTCTATTGACTCATCTACTTCATTGCTACCTCCATTATTCCACCACTTAGATTTTCTAGGTAGGTCAGGTAGTTTTTCCTCCATGTAGGTAAAATCTAAATCCCCAACAATCGTCACATCCGTATAGCTTATGTCCTTACCCATCTGCAAATCTTCCATAATCTTGGATGCAGAGATTGTTTCTTGAGCAAATGAGCGAAGCATAAATAAGCCGAAAAGCACAAGCATTGCGATTCGAATTTTAGTTGATTGAGAGGCTGATATTTCCATGATTTGTTCTAGTGTTTGGTTATAAGATGCTTCAATTTCAAAAAAGTTGCACCTCGAATAGATATACCTACAAAAAAGTTGAAGGTTACTGCAAAACCAGAGATCGGTAATATTCTTGTGCTAAGTGGAATGGCGAGATCAAAAAAAAGTCTCACTACTGGAGTGAGACCGGAAATACTTATCTAAAAATAAGTATGAAGAGGATCTTATATAATATGTGTTTAACTATTTCTATTCTTCATTTAGGAGCGCAAAGATGATTTTTATACCACTACATCACCCCATCATTTAGAAAGCTTCATTTAACCTTAATAGTCCGATAACCATAACTTCGGAAAACTCTAGAAAAGCCTCTGTTCCGAAGAACAGAGGCATAATCACCAACCTAACCTAAACTCAACTATGTTTCTTTATTAACAAATCCTGTTGAGAGTTATTTTACAATAGGCGTGCCAACAAATCTTAATAAATGTTAAAAGGGTAGAAGCAACTGCTCTAGTGTAGAGGCCAGCGGATAATCTGGCTTAGACCTTCAGGTAATTTCGATTTTGTAGAATTAGCCGAGAATCATACAAGGCTCGACTGACAAAATTTTATCGCTCACAGATTCCCTTAAAGTCACAGAAACCACATTTCTTCAAATCGTCTGTTTGATCAAAATTTTGTTCTTGACCGAAAATCTCCGAAAGAAGCTCCTGCATCTTTTTCTCGAACACCTCTAAGTACACTCTGGAATCCTGGATAGGATTGCCATTAGTCTTTAGTCGATAATCAAACGATGGCTGAAAAAACTGTTTGATATTTATTAATCCTGGTACAATGGCATCAGTTTGCCCATATTTTGAGGCG
>JABSPG010000905.1 GCA_013214445.1 Ekhidna sp.
GCGTAGCTGTTAGAACTGACTCTAGAAGAAACTGAGCTACAATCTGCTTTTTGGAAGCCCCATTTACTTTTCGTATTCCAATTTCCTTAGCTCTACTCAATGATTTTGCCATGGAGAGATTTGTATAGTTAATGGAGGCAGTGATCAACACTACCAATCCCAGCAGACCAAAGAAAGACAACACGAACCATGGCAGGGTAAAACCAATTTCATTGGCCATTGGTCTTCCAGGTACGATCTCACTCAAAGACTGAAGCCTAAATGTGTAGCCTGGATGATCCGCCTCCAACTTAATGTTTTCTGCAGCAATCTCATTGATTACTTTGTTGGCTTTTTCACGATCACTTTCGTTGCGTAGTATTAGGTAGTTATAATTACTCCAGACGTGTTTCCAGTCATTGTGAGATGCGTTCACAATCTTTTTATCAGCGAGTAAGTCCAGGGAGCTAAATGAGGCAAGAGCCTCGAACTTTATATGTGTGTTTTCTGAGTTTGGTTTAAGAACTCCAGACACTACATAACTGCCATGATCTTCAAATTCTACTGTTTTGCCAAGGGCGGATTCTTTTGGGAATAATTTTTCGGCAAGATCAGCCGTGAGGACGATATTCATTGGTTCTGAGAGAGCAGTTCTGGCATCTCCTTCAGCCATTTCAAAGCCAAAGATTTGAAAGAAAGAATTATCTGCGTAGAGAGAGTTAATGTTCAGTATTTTATGCTCAGAACGAATCTCCCCATTGAAACGGCTGTTAAGATTAGAAATCTCTTCAATAAATGAGTACTGGTCTTTCAGTGAGTTTTTGAAAGGAGCGGGAGAGGTGGCATAGACATCATCAAAGGTTCCATCTTCTCCAGTATAGAAGGATATAATTCTATAGGTATTTTCTGGGTTTTTGTGGAATTTGTCATATTGATAGTGATCATAGACCAATAATATCAGTACTAGACAAATAGACATGCTCAGTGATAGTCCGAAGATATTAAGTGTAGTAAATAGCTTGTGCTTCAGGAGGTTCCTGATTGCAATTGTGAAGTAGTTCTTGATCATTCTGTCCGTCTTTTAGCGTTTTTAATATGACATTGATATAGTTAAAAGATGTTGCACTTTACCAATAGTTGTATGTGAGCCCTGAATAAATTGTAATTCTCAGGTTGGCATTATTGGATTTAAAATCCTATTTTGAAAGAAAACTAACTACTATGGCATCTAAAAAGTACGCTGGATTTTGGCTAAGATTTGTAGCCTACATTATCGATTATATCATTCTTTATGTGATAAACGGGTTCGTGATACTACCAATACTGGCGGCTGTTGGTCTCAGCATTGGGGCAACTAGTGGCGGCTTTAATTTCAACGAAATGAGTGACGGTGATATCATAGCAATGATAACAGCGATAGCGAGTACCATTTTTGCCGGGGGCATCATTATGATTGTGATTCAGATATTGTACTACGCTCTGATGGAAGCAAGTAGCTATCAGGGGACCGTTGGAAAGATTGCTTTAGGATTGAAAGTGACAGACACAAGTGGATCTAAGCTGGACTTAGGGAAAGCTATTGTCAGACAAGTAGCAAAAATTT
>JABSPG010000906.1 GCA_013214445.1 Ekhidna sp.
CCTCAACCAAGAATTGCTGTCGTATTTTAAGTGGTGTAGCCCCTAAAGCTTTCCTAACACCAATCTCGCGTGTACGCTCGGTCACAGATACCAACATGATGTTCATGAGTCCAATAGAGGCTCCTATCAGCGTAACAAAACCAATCGTAAATCCTCCTGCTCTTAAATATCCTGTGATCTCCCCCATTCGTTCAGCCAAAGATTTGCTAGCGGAAAGATCAAACGAATCCTCCTCTCCTGGTCTATCCTGACGGATGGCTCGCATTAAACCTCTTGCGATTCCCATGGCATTTTCCATCTGCGTAGGATCTGGAACAGATACCGCAATCTCATAGCCAAAGTTTCTTTCTGGAGCAATGATTCTAGCTGTCTGCATTGGAATAATAATCGTCCTGTCAATGTTAGAATTGCCACTAGCTCCCCCTTGCTCAGCGATCGTACCCACGATCCGGAACTTCGATCCCATCAAACTAATCTTCTTACCCACCGGATTCTCGTTCTCATCAAATAATTCATCCAGCACATCATTTCCGACTAACGCCACATAGCTACCATTCAAGCTTTCATTGGCTGAGAATGGACGACCTTTATCCACATCATAACCATCTACAGTCAAGTAGTTTTCGTCACCTCCTCTAATAATCTGATTGGGGTTGGTAACCTTTGAGCCGTACTTTACCTCAGCAGTCCCTGTAATTACCGTGTAAATTGAAACGACACCTGGGCCTTCATACTTGTCTTTAAAAGTAAGTAACTCGTAGTAGGTAACTTTTGGATATGTTTTAGCTTTCTTACCATCAGATGAGCCGCGATCCCTCCTTCTATCCTCGATATCGAAAGTATTTGCCCCTAAGCTCGAAAAACTGTTATTGATGGAGTACTGAATTCCATCAATTGCCGTCAGAATTCCAACCAATGATGTAATCCCAATAGATATAATTGCTGCAGTCAGAAAGGTCCTCAATTTGTTTGCTTTGATGGACTTTATTCCTTCTTTAATGTTTTCGCCTATGTTCATCGATTAGCTTTAGTAAAACACACGGTTTTGATTAACGTTGTACACACAAAAGTGATGCATATGCGGGGAATATTGTTACTAATTTTAATAAATGTAAGCATAGCTAGCCAGGCGGCATATATCCTTATCCCAATGGATAAAGGTCAATCCAATCACCTGAAAGCTTATGGAATTGCTTATTGGATTCTTACCAACGAAGTAGAGGTAGACTGGATGCTTAATTATAAGGGAGGCAGCTTCATGGTGAAGCACCTGCAAGCATTCGAAAATGAATGTATCATTAGAGGGGTATCCTATCAGGTAATTTCCGACGCAGAGGCGAACGATATCCTAAACACAATCGCTAGTCCATCTTCCAATATGGATGTAATGAAACTTGAGAAATTTCCGAAAGTAGCAGTTTACTCTCCAAAAAGTAAGCAACCGTGGGATGATGCGGTAACTCTTGTTCTCACCTATGCTGAGATCCCCTATGACGTAATTTTCGATGATGAAATCATGGGAGACGAATTACCAAAATACGACTGGCTTCACCTGCATCATGAAGACTTTACGGGTCAGT
>JABSPG010000907.1 GCA_013214445.1 Ekhidna sp.
TTCAGTCATTGTCTTGTGGTTTGAGCTCAGGGAACGGTCGAAGCTGATCAAAGTAATAGCTTACTGGTATTGGCTCAGGAGCTATCGGTTGAACCCCTTCAAACAGTGTCTCTTTGTAGTTATCTGAACGATGGCGGTCAAAGTAATTTGGATAGTCTTTGTTTACTCCCATTGGCTGCCAGTACTTTTTAAACTCATCTTTCGGAGTGAAGAAAAAGTTAATCCCGCTAACAGGATGAGATTCTTGAGACAAGCAAACCAGTTGCTCGTTTTCACCCCAATAGTAGTAAGCGTCAAAGTGCGATGATGGAGCAAATATCAACTCGCCAAATTTGTATTTGCACTGAAAGTCTTTTAGTAACTCCCTTGCTTGAGCGATAGTTATCATACACTTTTCAGCATGGTACTGATCGGCGTACGCTTTTTTATCATAGACCATTTGCAATCTCTGTTACATTGACGTATTCGATTTCTTTTATTGCTTCGGATCCTTTTCGGTGGACCTGAAACACTACTACTTCTTCGTCTTTAAAGTCGTAGTAAATCTCTGAAGCAACCCAGGCTTTGTTTTCCAGGTCTTTTTTCAGATCTCTGAATTGTTTGTAGGTGGTCTTATTCGCGTCAATAATGATGACCCATTTTCGTTCAGAAAGTTTCTTTAGCTTAACTTCGATAGGTGTCATAGTTTAAAGTTAACCTCTTCGTAGAGGTTGTTAGATTTACTCTTCTACCAGGAAGCAGCAGAGTTCTACTTTGAATTGCCCATCCGGAAGGACATCAAGTGCCAGGTTAATGATTCTGTAACCTAGTCCAAGCCGGAACTCAAACCAGCATTCTTTTGCGATCTTCTTTAGCTTATCCATTTTTCACTAGAATTGATACCCATTCGTCAGTCGTTTCGATATTGATATCGAATGAAGGGTATTGGTTGAGAATATTTTCTTTGATCTCACGGGCTTTGTCAAGGTCTTGCTGACCGTAAGTACCATCGCCTACGTTCCCATTCTGCCGGGTAGACATCAAGACTTCGTTCTCGCTTTCTTCTTCAATGTCAAACCAGCTTTTAAAGCTTTCTAAACTTACCATAGCTTTCCTTGAACCCCTTTGTCGGGGCGGTAAATAATCTTTTTCTTCTTGTACACTGGTGGCAAGCTTCGTAGATCATAATCCGTAGTGTACTTTTCCAGATTTCTGACATGTGACCGGTAGATCCTGGCACCACTCTCCCACTCTTCCAGGTAGTAGGAAAGAAAGTGATCTTCATACAGATAGTGCCTAAGCTTGTTTTCGTCGAACCTGTTCCACTTTATCGGATAAAGGACCGTACCTATAGGAAACCGTTGAAAAGATCCTTCTGGGGGCTCTATTTGCTTGATATCGCCAATTAGAAGTAGCCCACCGGTAGGATGGCAGGTCTTTAGCCTTTTGCGCGGAGCTCTTGGCTTTGGTTTGTACCTCGGCTTTTTGTTCTTGCTCGGCATTGGTTCTTTAGGGTACCTACTCGTCTCCATCGAATAAAGGTTGAGATCTTAATGAGAATTCATACCCCTCTATTGGGCAGCCCTGGTTGATATACACTT
>JABSPG010000091.1:0-5311 GCA_013214445.1 Ekhidna sp.
GTTAAAGGATCAAGCAATTCTAAATTCTTCTAGCTACAACCAGCTCCTTTCTTAACCCAAGTCAATGAAATTGATTTGCACCAAGGCCAGTTTTGCTGAAGCAATCAAAAATTAAGGAGAAGATTATGAAAGCAATTACGTGTTTAAAATATGGGGATGCAGAAAACCTGGTCTTAGCAGAAGTTGAAAAACCATCACCAAAAGACAATGAAGTTCTTGTTAAAATACACGCCACTTCTGTCACCACAAGTGATGTCCTTATTCGCAGAATGAATGAAAAACCTATTCCAAAGTTTATCCTTCAATGTGTTTTTGGTTTTGGAAAACCAAGAAAACCGATTTTGGGCATGGTGTCATCTGGTGTAATAGAAAGTAAGGGCTGCAGTGTGTCTTCTTTTAATATTGGCGATGAAGTTTTTGCATACGGATCTGTTTCAGCAGCAAAACGTCGTTTTGGTTCATATGCAGAATATATATGCCTACCTGAAGATTGGCACATTGCTCATAAGCCTACTAACATGAGTCATTGTGATGCAGCAGCCATCCCTTATGGTGGATTACTCGCGTCGCATTTGTTGAATAAAGCTGAGATAAAAAAGGGTGACAAGGTTTTAATTTATGGAGCTTCAGGTAGCATTGGTAGCATGGCGATACAATTGGCAAAAAATGCAGGAGCCATTGTAACAAGTGTTTGTAGTGGAAAGAATTTTGAATTAGTAAAGTCCTTGGGAAGTGATTTTGAGATTGATTACACAAGGGAAGACGCTGAATTAGAACTAGAGACGTATAATTATGTGTTCGATGCTGTTGGAAATGCTAAATCGTCAGCTCTCAAAGAGAAAAGCAAAAAAGCACTTTTGCCGAAAGGTAAATACATTTCGATTGATCATGGAATTCCATTAACTCTCAAAAGTGCTTTCCTGAATTTAAAGTCTTTGGCTGAGCAGGAGAAGATTAAACCCGTGATAGACAGAGTTTATCCTTTAGATAAAATGGCCGAGGCACACGCCTATGTTGAGAAAGGGCATAAAAAGGGCAATGTTGTCATTACTGTTTAACTATTCATTAGCGGATGAAGCAATCCGCTTTCTAATACGACTTAAAGATTCGGGTTTTACTCCAATATAGCTAGCTAGATGGTATTGAGGTATCCGTTGGAATAAATCAGGCCTGGATTTTTGTAGTTTCAGATAACGTTGCTCAGGTGAATCAGTATAGTATGAAGCCAATGCATTTCGTTGTTCAGCAAAGGCAGCTTCCATGATGATACGTGAGATGGTTTCAAATCTGGGAAAGCGTTCGAATAGTGCCTGCCCTTGTTCTTCATTCCCTACGACAACAGTCGTCTCTTCCATACAAATCCAGTTGTGATTAGCCGCATTTTGCGAGGCAGTAGCATTTGATGAGATAACCCATTGTTCTTCTGTGAAAAAATTGGTCGTCTTTTCTTCACCATCTGTAAGTATATACTCTCTAACACAGCCTTCAAGGATAAAATAGGTATCGACCGATAACTGACCCGCTCTGAGCAGGAACTCACCCTTTTTAAAAGCTTTAGTTTGCATACTTTCCACAAGACCTTCACTTTCTTCGGCGTTGAGGGTAGAAATTTTTGAGAAGTAGTTTAGAAATTTGTTTTTCATGAGTGGATCGAAACTGTCTATATCATACAGATAAGATAATCATTTATAAAAGATCTCAATACCGATTGCTTCTCAAGCTCATGGTCCTCGTATATCTTTTCACATCGTGAACCGTCGAGCTTAATCAAGATTTCCTTTATCATGATTTTATATGTCCTTTTCTCTAATTCGAGCCTTATAAGCATATTCCGTTCATAGGCACTAGTGTCCGGTAGGAAGTGGATTAAGAGTATCTCACTTCCTTCATGTCCAAATTCATTGTGAGTTTAACCTGATTTTGATTTTTAATTGAGCTGCTGTATAAGATCTAATGCATAGTTTACGACGCAAGCCCTCAAGTCTTTAGCCTTTTACGTTCACTACATATCTACTCAAGGTAATACCGTCATCTAAAACCAAATCATTGCTGGCCTTTCATGATTCATCAATTATCTCCATCAGCTTAAAACACAGTTGATCGATTTTCTCAGCATGCTTGTGAAACGCAGACACATTAGACAATATGACCACCCCATTTTTCCTTTCTAAGTCCAGTGCCATTGACGATCTGTATCCACCGGTAGCGCCATTATGCCAAATCAATTCTAGATCCTTTTTCCTCTTGAGGATATGCCACCCAAGTCCAATACTCATCTTGTTGCCTACTCTGAATGTAGGGCGTTGCGTAAGCGTCAATTCTCTATTTGTTTCTTCAAATTGAGCCAATGCAAAATGGGACAAATCTTCTACTGTTGAGATAATTGCACCTGCGCCAGCCAGCGCTTCAAAATCCCAGTTTGCGGTGATATCCCCGTCGGGATTCAATCCATTGATAAGCTTCGCTTCAAGTGTTTCTCTATTACTTGTAGAATGCGGCATGTCATATTTATTGAAGATTCTTTCATAGAGTAGTGATTCATACGGTGAATCGGTAATCTGGGCCAACTCAAATCCCAATAGTCCTGATCCAAGATTGGAGTATTCATATTTTGTTCCAGGTTCATGACTTAGGTTCACTTCAGATCTTAAATATTCAGCGAGTTTACGCTTATTGTAATGCTTAAAGGGATTGGATTGATGAACAGCTGAAACCTCAAAATTGGAAGGAAGTCTGGGTAGACCTGATGTGTGATTCGCCAGCTGTCTGAAGGTAATTGGCTTAGCGATATTCACTTTTAAGTCAAGATAATCCTGAATATGATCCTCCAATTTTAGTTTTTCTTCTACTACCAAACTCGCAAGCAGTGTAGCGGTAAACACTTTTGTCAGTGAGCCAATTTCAAAAGCACTTTGATGATTTTCAATAAAGCGTATTGAATCATCCTTTTTCGTTAACCCAATAAAACTAACTGCACCATTTTTTATCAATGCAACTGAAAATTCCGTGTTGTTTGGAAATGATTTTATGCTATTGAAAATTAGTTGAGATTGGCGATCGTTCTCATTGTTTCTCACTGGTGTCAGCTTTCTCGAACAACTCAAAAGAACCAATCCCGCGACTATCATGAGAAAAGTAGGTCTAATTTTCATAATTCAATTCATTTTTTGATTCTGGCCAGCATCAATATCCCCAACCAGATAAACCAAACTATTTGTAGCAGTCCAAAAACAGCACCTGCATCGGAAAGTCCAGGTACCATGGAGATGATTCCGGCAAGACCAACAATGATTCCAAGCCAATTGATGGCCTTAGAAAGTTGATTGGATTTAAGTAAAGCAGCACTTATGATTAGCATCCATACCCCTCCAACCACTTCTACTCCTCCGCCTAATGCGTTATGGATGGTGTCTATTACTACCCAAAAATCCGCTGCTTGCTGTGGGTCTTGCTCAAAAAGGGTAGCAGAAGCGTCCAAACCAACAATTGCAACCATGCCACTGGCTATGACCAAGCCTGACCAGATGTAGCCAAAGATCGCACTGGTACTACTTAGCCATAAGGTCGTTAAATAGCTTATTCCCCGAACAATAAATACAAGTATGACACCAAAAATCACATAGATCAACAAGATCCATGACTGAAACAATAACCGGTTATCCAAGAGGAAACTAAGCTTGGTTACTGTACTGCTTGATTCGTCCATGAGTGGCGCCATCCCAGTGAATAGCACCACAAAGCCTATGACGTAAATTGCTCCTGCAGAAAGAGCCGATATACCGCTTGTCTTTAAAAGTTGTGTATTCATAAGTAGGTTTTAGAAATAAATTCTGTACATCAAATTCGGTAACAGTCCAAACTGGGTGGTATATCCAATGCCCTTTGCAGCATTAGCGTCATAGAATTCGGTTAGCCTTCCTTTATTGTTTGTGATGTTATCAATGTTTAAGAGTAGCTCATAAGTAGCTTTGGATTTTTCCCATTTGTAAGAAGCCGAAATAGAGAGATTATAAATGTCTTCTATGGCATTTACAAAGGCATTGCTTACATCAAATACTTCTCGATTTTCGAGATTTACCGCCGCGTTTCCCTGATTGTCCCTTAAGACAGGAAGTATTTTTTTACCGCCTCCGATAAAAAGGCGTGTATTTAAAGTGAGTGTCTTGTTTTTCTTTTTGCCTAGTTGCGTAAACTCTTTGCCACCCAAGATATTCACCAGGTAATTACCTTCAAATCTTGTGCTCCGTTCAATGTCATCCAGTGCTGTGTATCTGGATTGAAACCACGTGCCATTCACCATGAAGTAGTGGTTGTTGCTAAAGAATTTCTGCAACGAGACTTCTACACCATAGTTGCGACCTGTACCTTCATTGACCAAATCAGTGTACTCAAACTCCAAGTCTTCATTGATGGTAGCGAAGTAGCTGGAATCTGCTGCTACTGGGAGGTCGTATAGGTTTTGATAATATACTTCCACCCGTGCCTGCAGGTCTGGTCGGAGGTTCCGAGTATATCCTGCCACAAAATGGTGAGCTTTGAGCAAGTCCAGGTCTTTGTTGGGCTGATGAACATTTCCTTCTATATCCGGTACCTCAGCAAAGTAGTGATGTACTCTTTCCATGGCACTATGCATACCGTAACCGAAACTGAAAGTAGATCGATCAGTGGCAGCCCATGAAGCAGACAGCCTAGGTTCAATGGTAGACTTATTGTTTAAAAGTACATTGGTATTATGTAATCCAGTCACCAATGTGAACTCATTATTGATCCGATGTTTCCAGCTCACATAGTTTCTAAGCATTCCGATACTTTCATCAAAGTCGATCATTTGAATAGGAAATTCATCTGAAGCATCCTGCATCACCTGACGGTTTTTGGTACTGGTATTGCCATAATAAGTGCCCACTTGTATCTTGTTTCTGCTATCCAATTTATGATGATAATCTACTTGTGCCCGATAGGTCAGATTGTTTAAGTCTGCAACGAAGCTGTTTCTTCGCTCAAATGCTGCCGATTCTTGCGTGATGTCATCCTCCACACCATCAGCGGAAAACCCGATCCTAGTCTCCAAAAAGTTACTATTGTTAAAGCCATATACATCGTGATATATTACTATACCATACACTATTTATACCATTTGAACTTTAATTGAACCTTTCAAAAGTATAAATCCTTATGCTAGGGTATGTGCTCACATTAAATCTGAAAAAAAATTTGATTCGTTTAGGATTTTATATTGTAAAGAAAGTAGAAAAAGACATTGGGAAAAAAAACTAATAGAGAGTTATATACCAAAATATAATAAAACTCA
>JABSPG010000091.1:5321-11158 GCA_013214445.1 Ekhidna sp.
ATAGTCTTCGGTAACCTCAGTTGAAAGCCCCCCAACGCCGGGTGTAGTCCAGCCTTGAGGATCTACGTCAGGCTGGTTAAACTCGCTCATTGCACCTAATCCAAATAAAGAAAAAGTGCCTGCTTTTTGTGTTGGGAAATTGAGTTTGAAAGCGGCATCCTGAAAGATTGGATCACCCTCAACTTCTATCAAACCAAGCTTTCCCAGGGCTGTAGCGGTAGAGTATCTATAATTTACTAGGTATGAAGCGTTAGAAGTTTTGCTGAAAGGCCCTTCGGCGGTGAAATCGGTACCGAGTAGTCCAGCTCCAAAGATGAACTCTCGATTTTCATTGTTTCCGTTGCGAAAGCGTATATCATATACTCCGGAAAGTGCATCGCCGTATGCGGCATTGAACGCTCCGGTATAAAAATCGGACGTAGCGAGTAAATTGGTATTCAGTGCACTGGTAGTCCCATTGGCAGCATTTTGATCCGCAAAGTGGTTGGGGTTTGTGATCGGCATTCCTTCTAATTGCCATTGTAGGTATTTGGGTGCGTTACCTCGTACAATGATGTCATTCCCTCCATCTCCACTGCTGGCTACCCCAGCAAAACTAGTGGTAATCAAAGCTGGATCGTTAAAGCTGGCGGTGATACGAGCCATTTCTTCTGTAGGGAGGGATCGCCCACTGACCAGCACCATTTCATTCAGTGTTTCTCCATTCGATTCATCTGCGGTCACTACTACCTCAGCAAGCTTAAATGCAGACTCTCTCAAATTCGCATTTATCACAACTTCTTTGCCGGAGGTTACCACGATATTGGGCAAAGTCATGGATTCATAGCCTGTGTAGCTCACTTGTAGGGAAACTCTTCCAACGGGTACCTCAGTGATCTTGAAATTTCCATTCAAATCTGTGATCGCTCCTTTAATAGGGTCGCTTCCTATGATCTGTACTGTGGCTCCTATTAGTGACTCACGACTATCCGAATCCTTTATAGTTCCCTTTATGGTCTGTGAAAATTGTTGTGCGCTGGATACTTGCCCAATTAGCAATAGCAAAGCGACAAGTGCTCCAATGAGTACCACCTTAGGATCATCTTTTGAGCATATTTTTGATTTATGATGTGTCATCTTTTCTTTTTTCTTAGTTGAATGATGACTCAAAATTCAAAACTGTCGAGGAGCAGTTCGTCTCATATTATAAGATTGGGTGTCTACATGAAAATCGGAACTTCTTTTTTTCTGGAGTAGAGACTTTATGGTCAATTCACTTCTTTGCATTCGAAAGCCACTTCTTGGGTGTCATCCCTATTTGTTTTTTGAAAAAATTGTTGAATACAGTTTTGGAGGTGAAACCACTTTCGTACGCCAATCCAAGAATAGACAGGTGGCTGTTTTTGGGGTCAATAGCTTTCTCCTGAAAAACGGAAAGTCGAAGGTCATTGATGAATTCGTTGAAGTTCTTGCCCATTTTCTCATTGAGTACCCATGAAAGTTTATTGGGGTGAACATCGATCTTTTCTGCCAATGTTCGCATGGTGAGGTTGTGATCTACAACGGTAGATTCCTGATCTGTTTCTTCATTTATTCGAGACAAGATTTCGGCACTTTCTTTTTCAGTTAATGAATTGTGGGTAGGAGTAACAAGGAGTGAAGACGAAGGGTGTGCCTTATGTTCCTTGTGGTCAGAGAAATCCATTTGATTATAAATTTCCTTAAAACCTTCATCTTCCCTGAGATTGTCCCAAACCCAAAAGTGTTTGAGCGTGACAAGCATCGTTGAATTTGCCTCCATTCCCTTTTTCAGATACTCAACGGCTCTTTCAGGTCTTTTGAGTAAACTATATAGCTCCGCAGCATCGCATGGGTCACTGAAGTCCAATGCATCTATTTCGTTTTCAATGCCGTCCACATCACCCGAAAGAATCCGCACTTTAAACCGATCGTAAATTGCTAATCCTTCCCCGTTGGTGATTTCTAGCGCACGATTTACATTTCTTAATGCTTCATCAAACCTTCCGAGAAAAGCCAATACCGATCCTTTCCATCGGAGCGACTCGCCAAAATCTGGATCTAGCTCTAAGCTTTGATTGAAAGCTTCTAAAGCTTCCTCAAAACGTTGAGCGAAATAATAGCATAGACCCAATTGCCAATGACTATTCACATGCAAAGGGTCTTTAGAGGCGGTTTCTTTGGCTACATCAATTGCCAACTGGTAGTCTTTTTCAATGAAGATGTAGTAGTAGGAAACGAAATCATTGTCAGAGGGCATTCCTCCGGCTATGGACTGGTTGTAGGATGCAATGGCCTGGTTCCAATTGTGCTCGTAAAAAAGATGAATATATGCCAACGCCTTATGCGCGCGTCCTTCTTGCGGGTTTATTTCCAACGCTTTATCAACTGCTTGGCGAGCCTTGCTCATTCCTTCTTTTGGGCTTATAAGGTTAAAGCCCGTGTAGTGCATATAGGTTTCCCCTATGTATGCCCATGCTTCAGAAAAGTCAGGATCTAATGCCACCGCTTGTTCAAATGATGATAAAGCTGCTTTGATATCATCCAGGTCTTTTCGTTTGAAATACTGCGTGCCTTTGAGATAAAGATCATAGGCTTCATTGCTGGATGTTTTCGGAATGACAAGGTGTTCTTGTATTTCTATGTGACCAAAATCCTCTCGTATCTTCTCAGCAATCAAAAGGCTGATTTCATCTTGGAGTTCGAAGATATCCTTAAGTTCCCGATCAAAATTCTCTGACCAAAAGTGGAAACCATTGTCGGTTCGGATGAGCTGTGCGGTTATCCTCACTCGATTGCCTGCTTTTCGAATGCTACCTTCCAATACAGCAGAAACACCTAGTTTATTTCCTATGATGCGTACATCTTCCTTCAACCCTTTGAAGGCAAAAGAGGAAGTCCTTGCAGTCACTTTGAGTCCCTCGATACGTGTGAGCGCATTGATGATCTCTTCCGTCATTCCATCCGAGAAGTATTCATTCTCAGGGTCAGAACTCAGGTTTTCAAAAGGAAGTACCGCTATGGATTTTTGAGTAGCCAAGTCAACAAATTGTTTACTAAAAGTAAACAGTGAAAGTCACTAATGAATAGTCAATTGATTAATTCTCCACATCAACAAAATAGTGACTAACATAAGTGTACAGACAATCCAGCCAATTACATGAAAGTTGATCAAAGCACCGGATTCGGAGGTGATGACCAGGTATCCAACAATAATTGAAGCTAATCCGGCAGCAGCTTGTTGAAGGGAAGCATCAAACGTCATAAAAGTGCCACGATCTGCTGGTTCAGGAATACTCATGCCCAACGAAGCTGACGAAACCATTCTTGCGTTTATCCCAATAAATAGGAAAATATGGAGAAGAAGTACAATCCAAAAATCATAAACCGCTATTTGGGTGTAGCATATCAATGAAGCCATGGACAATATCGATCCTATGGTAAACACTTTAAACTTTCCCAACTGATCAGACAATTTTCCCCAGAGAGGAGCAAAGGCAACCCCGACCGCCCCGATGGACATGTAAACCAAAGGTATCTGATCAAGGGAAAGTCCGAGGTTTTTGGTCATGTAGACAGTGTTGAATGTCATGAGTGTCATATCTCCTAACACCACTGCTATGTTGTTTCCAAAAACAAACCAGTACCGTTTCTTCCCAACAGTGTTAATCGCATGTGTTAGTGGTTTTTCTTCACGAGTTAATGCGAGGTGGTCGGATAAACGCTTCATGATACTTGCTAAAAGAACCCAAGAGGTAATCCCTACCACTATGATAAATAGGTAAGAGACCTGCCAGGAGAATTGACTGGATAAGTACATGGCCAATGGCAAGCCCCCAATTTGTCCCGTTGCATACGCCATTTGAATAAACCCCATCGCTTTTCCTCGCTGCTTCATTTGAAATAGGTCAGCGACAATCGTTAGGCATGTAGCTCCAACCAGTCCTCCTGAAATTCCTGTAATTATCCTTGAAGCTAATAGAAGGTAATAGCTTTGTGATAGTGCGCAGCAAATGAGTCCTAGCACAAAACCCGCATAAAAGAATAGCAGGATTTTTTTTCGCTCAAAACGATCAATAAAACTGATAGCCAAAAAACTGGAAATTGCCGCACTAAATCCATAGGCTGAGGCAACTGTTCCAAATGCTTCGGTACTAAGTGACAACTTATCAAGTAGGATGGCACCTAAAGCGGGTAAGAGCATATAGTCCACTACTACTGTGAAGAGGATCAACACCAATAGTAGTAGCATTATTTTTTGGTAGTTTGACATGGTAGAAGGCTAAGTTAGTTTTAAGCCTTTTGTTTTGGCTCTATCAACGAGTAGAATGAGGCAATATTGGCAATCAGTGTAAGTGACTAAACATACGGAAAGGCCAACTTAAATGTAAGAATCATTGACCAGCTTACCATGGTGAAACTATCTACTCCACAGTTAGTAAAAGTTTTCTGGATTACCATTTCCTGGACGATCGTCTCCATCCTCCAGTTCTTCATCGGATATGGCGTATTGATTGAGTAGGACTTTTCCGATCAGATAGATGTCTTAATTCCTTTTTAAGGCCAGTTTGATCACCGGGATAATGGTAGGGCTTTTGGGTGGAGGAGCTACCGTACTGCTCTGGGAGAACTGGTTGAGATCAAAGCCTTACGGTTGGACTCTCAGAAATGCTCTGTTGACTACACCCTTCTTTTTATTTTCATTTCCTGTGTAACAACTACCTTCTTTCAAACGGAGCTATTGGATTTAGCACCCTTGGATCTGGAGGTTGCCTTTTTTACGATAAGTATCGGAGGTTTTTTCCAGATGTAAAGAAGATTGTTATTACTCAATTTCGTATTGTCCTTGTATTTTCATTCTTGCCTCGACAAACATTCCTTGAAGCAACTCAAGGTCTTCTGAAACCGGATGAGCATGAACTCTGACCATCCTGGTTTGCGGATCAATAGATTTCCCAATTAGAAAGATTTCGGCCCTATGTTCGTGTTTACTGATCTCAGGCATTCGAAATAGAAGCTCTTTTCCCTCGGATAAAAAAGCCAGGTCTTTTTCGAATGCGTTCAATTCCAAATGGATGTCATTCATACTTACGATGCTAATGGCTTCTCTGCCTGTGTTGATAAATTCACCAGCTGTAATGTTTAATAGGCTTACATATCCGTCTATAGGTGCAATTATGGGAATCGATTCAAATAAATTGTCTGCTTTAATTTTATCAATTGGCAGCTTCATCATTTTGATTATTCTCTTTGCGGCTTCAAGGTTAGCCTTAGAGATTCGATAGTTCATTTCCATTTCTTCCAAATCTTGATCTGCTGTAACCTTTTCAGCATGAAGGATTTTAGTTCGATCCAATACATTTCCTAGATACTCTACAGTGGCCTTATCCATTAAGTAGTCCTCCTGCACTGTGATAAAATCTGGATTTATTAGTCTGAACAGGATATCTCCTTTCTTCACTTTGGTACCTTCTATGACTCGGATGTCTGCTGCAAATCCTTCAAAATGAGGTTGGATACTTACATCATGATTTGGAGGTACATTCACCATTCCTTGTAAGGAAAGGTATTGATAATTAGCTACCTCTCTTGATATGGGCTGGTCTAGCATGGAAGTAGGAACAGAGACTGATGTGTAAGTTGCTGTCTTTTGGACTTCTTCCGTTGGTTGCTGACAAGATACAAGAAGGCAGAGAATCAGGAGGATATAAATCTTTTTCATTGCAGTGCGTTTTGATAGTTGGATAAGGATTGTTTTGTTGTACTTGACAGGGCATTAGCCTTGTTCGACAGGTAGTAAATCGTAGGTAATACAATGAGCGTTAGGATCGTGGCGGTTA
>JABSPG010000908.1 GCA_013214445.1 Ekhidna sp.
ATCTCTACCCTTACTATAGGTTTCTTGTGCCACACGCTTATTGTTACCATATTTTCTATCTTTATGCAACAAAGCCGAAATTATTGATAAACTCTGAAGCAAATATTAGCACTTTTCAGAGTTTACAGTAAGTTTTATCCGCAGTTTGGGGGTTAGAATCGTAATAATCTTCGATTTTCCAACGGGAGGTAGGTATATCAGTAATACAGTCAATACCTTCAAGGATATTTTGCCAATATTCTTGTATATTTTTACCTTGAGGAAAAATCCCTGCCATACCAATAATTGCTACTATTTTTTTTGATTGCATGATTCGGTTTTAACTTAATAGAGTTGGCTGAAAAAAAAATTAGATGGGTTTGCCCTAGGTAATGGCCACTGAAGTTATTTTCTTCATCGAACTCACCTCCGGCCAACAATTGAAGAATATTATCTGTGAGGCCCTTTTTGTTACTGTTTTTCAATAAAGCCCCGATAGTTTTTTCAGAAATTATTGGCTTTGTTGCATGAAAGTAGTGATCGCCAAAAACTTCCTGATGGAAGTTAACTAGATTTTCACTTTGTAACTTTTGGGTTTACCTGTTTGAATCATACGGTTCAGCATGGCACATTGTATGAACAACTCTACTGCTTGATTGTCGAATTTTCGTCGTCGTAACTGACCTCCAAAGATCACTTTGAGTCTAAACATTGTGGTTTCTGATAGAGAACGCCGATGGTAACCACTTTCATGCTTCCATTTTTTGCGTCCTACCTTTCTGATTCTTCTGAGGTTTTCATCTCTGGGATGAGGTGGGCATTTGCAGTTGCCGTGTTGACCTATTACTGCATTTTTCCTGGGTGGAATTGTTACTTTTGCTCCTAGTTGGTTAGCTTTCTGGTAACATTTATACTTGTCATAGGCTCCATCTCCTGATACTTGGGCTATTTCCCCATCTACTCCATCTAATAGTTCAGAAAATGCTTGATAATCACTGACATCATTGGTAGTCACTACTCCACTGACAATCTCTCCTGTAGCCTCATTTACTCCTAGGTGTAATTTACGCCATGTACGCCGTTTACTGACACCATGAACTCTTGTTTTCCATTCACCTTCTCCGTAAACTTTCACTCCTGTAGAGTCTACTACTAGATGAATAGTTTCATTAGTTGGTATAACTGGCAGTTGGATATTCAGTTTGAGCAAGCGACGGGATACAGTGCTATGGTCTGGTACTGGTAAATCTAAGTCCATCAATTGAAATATAGATTCGACAAAACCTTCAGTCTGTCGTCCGGCCAGACCAAACAATGATTGTATAGTGACCATAAATTCAATGGCCGTATTGCTATAGGTATTTGATGCCCCCCTACGTCCAGTTTTTTGTTGATTTACCCACTGCTCTATGACTTCATCATTCAACCAAAATGTGAGGCTCCCTCTCTGTCTTAGGGACGCATCATCCATACGACCAGTTGCTGATTCGGTACTTAGACTTGGACTTGGACTTACTCATCTCTACCCTTACTATAGGTTTCTTGTGCCACACGCTTATTGTTACCATATTTTCTATCTTTATGCAACAAAGCCG
>JABSPG010000909.1 GCA_013214445.1 Ekhidna sp.
TCCAGCAAATGGTTCTTCGGGAAAAACCTCCAGCCACAATTTCTCTATAGACTCATACGTCTGAATGATATTTGCTTCATTGGTTTTGACCGCTAGCACATCGTAAGTATTCGCATCTCCGACACGCATAAAGAGCGGCTCAATATCGTTCCAATAGCTGTAGTAGTGGAAATCATCCAATACTCCTACCACCGTATACTGGATACTATCAAATCGAAAAGTCTTTTGCAAAGGATCTTTCCATTCCATGTTCTTAACAAAGGTCTCATTCACCAATACCACGTTTATATCGGAGGCATAGTCCTTTTTGAAATCTCTTCCGGAGGAAAGCTCCAACTCCATGGTGCCCAAGTAACCTGGTTCCACATCCATCTGCCTGACCTCTACCTTCCTATCGGGCAGGTCTATCACAGAAGAACTCACTCTCCAGCCTAGGTGATGAGCTCCTGCCGACATAGCTTCGACCTCAGGCAATTCTTCCAGTCTATTGCGAAAGGCTTCCAACATCTTGCTATCCTGAGTAGGAACTAGGAGCGTTGCAGATTTATTGTAGCCCCAGTTGCGATCATACTGGTAGTTGGTGTTCAGGTAGAAGAAAACGCCGCATACAATGGCTATGGTGGCAATTACAAACTGCAATGTCATAAACACTTTGGAAAGCACATTTCTACGACCAAACTGTAACTTCCCCTTGAAGATCTCAATGATCTGAAAACGAGACACATACATTGCCGGATATGCACCAGAAAGTAAGGCCGTGAAAAGCATTAAAGAAACAGCAAACGCATAGAACTGCCACTCCAAAATATCCAGATTCATCTCTGTGCCGAATAGGTTATTTAGCCCTGGTAGGAAGAACGCTCCTCCAATGACGGTACCCATCACAATGGCGATAAAGGTGAGCAATACATTCTCAACCAAGAATTGAGCGATGAGCTTAAATCGACTGGCGCCTATCACCTTACGTAAGCCAATCTCTTTCAGTCTTTTCACTGAAGAAGAAATGGAAAGGTTTAGGTAATTAAGACATGCCAGTATGAGCATTAGTAAGGCAATGATTGGTAAAATCATTCGACCTTCACTGTCGCTATTCCGAGAGATGTCGTTTCGTATGTGAGCAGATCGCTCAAATAAAGTATTTAATGGCTCGAACCCAAATGACTGCACATCCCAATCCTTCTGAGCTGCATTTACTATAGCTGGATAATCTGCTACCCCCTCTGCGATGGTTTTGATATCCCCTGGCTGCTCTGTCATAATGAAAGTCCCATCGATGTTTTCCGCCCAGTTCACCGACTGATAATTTGGATCTACCAATTCCAACAACTCATAGTTTGTTAGGAAATTGAAGATCATGCTGGTTCTCATCTCGTCCACAGCAACCACAGCACCAACCGTCAGCGTGGTTTTCCCTTCTGGAAACTTCATTAAAATGGACTGACCAATGGGATCTTCGTCACCGAAATACTTCTTAGCCATCTTCGTATGGAGTATCACATGGTCACGCTTATTTATGGAATTGAGTGAACCGCTAACCACTTCAAAATTTAACATCCGAACAAAATCCGGATCA
>JABSPG010000910.1 GCA_013214445.1 Ekhidna sp.
GGATGAGTTTGAAAGGCTTAGAAAAGGAATCTTGGGGACCAGCTATCAATATGGGAGGGGTGATCAATTCCTCAGAGAATGATATCACCCCATATTATTCATCAGCATTTGGATGCTTACTTTTTGCAAGTAATGGACATGTTGGGTACGGCGGATATGACTTGTTTGCAGCAAGTGGGGAATCGTTTTTTGAGCCGGAGTTATTCAATCTCGGCTATCCTTTCAATTCATCCCTCGACGATACCTATTTCAACATATCAGATACACTTGGTTTTCTGGCTTCCAATCGAGAAGATTCTAAGATTGTAAACCTGTATTCCTTTGATGTCAAAGATGAAAAACTATTCCTTTCACTTTTAATATCAGGTGAATCCTTGATTGATAGTCGAGTCATATCACGTTTCAAAGATGTTCAGACCTTAGACTTATTTGCCTTTAGAGTCGAGGACTATCAAGGTTACGATCTTTTTGAACCTGAAAAAAGGATCAAACCTAAACCGGAGATCATTGTAAAAGAGGAGAAGCAGGAAATAATAGCCGCTGCTGCAGAAGAACAACTCCCTTTAAGTCAAGAGGAGCCTTACAGTAATTCAAATATTGGTATAGCACCAAGTGAATATGATCACCCCGAAAGAACAATCTATGCTTCATCCAGAAAGGTGCTCGGTAGAAAATCAGTAGACTATGAGCATCTGTATTTCCGGAGCGAATCTAGTTCCCTTGCACCAGCATCCAAGAAGGCCTTGGATGAACTGGCTTCTCAGCTTAGAGGTGTGACGATTTCTTCGATTGAGATTTTAGCCTATACAGACATTGACGGTTCGGCAAGTTATAATCAAGGATTGAGTGAGAAGCGCGGGCAGTCCGTGAGGCAGTATTTGATTGCCAAAGGGGTGGCTGCAGATAAAGTTGTTGTGCGTGCAAGGGGAGAGGGGCCGTTATCCTCCCGTAATAGCTGGTATTCAAAGATGTTTAGTCGAAGAGCGGAAATCATTGTAAATGCTGATGAGCCTATTAAACTTAATAGAGCAAAACCTTACGCCGTAAGGTATGAGCAAACGATTCCCGAGGTGGCTGAACTATTAGGTCTAAGTTCAGAAGATTTGTCTAAGTGGAATGATTTCAAATCTGACACGATCAAGTCTGGAACAATTATCCGCTTGGATGCCGATTTAGGAATCAGACCGAACATTCGCTATTTCCTTGAGGAGCAAGACCTGAGAAATTCGTTTTTCATTTACCGGGTAAGGAACGGTGACTCCATTTCTTCCATCGCTCGAAAATTCAATACCGTGGAAGAACTCTTGATGGAGGTAAACGACCTAAGTAATGATGTAGGAGGAGGAGACGAGATCTTTATCTACAAAATGGATTAACTAGCTTTTAGAAACCAAGATATAGGCTCCCCAGTTATAAGGGTTAGGGTCATTTTCTTTAAATGCTTTTCTAGCTTGGAAGAAAGCTTGATGCGGTTCTCTAAGTTCAATTAATTGCTGGTAGAACAGCTTCATGAAATTCATTGCTGCCTCATCATTGATTTTTACTAGACTCAAGACAATGTTCTGTGAGCCT
>JABSPG010000911.1 GCA_013214445.1 Ekhidna sp.
CTGTTGCCCACCACGTTTAGTAGGGGTATGACTACCGTCGAGTTGAATACTCGATAAATCCAAACAGGATTTATTGCTGGCAAGTAGTTGATTCCAAGCTTGCTTCCAAAGATTAGCCTCAGACCATTTGTTAAAGTAATAATAAGCTGTCTGCCAGCTAACTATAACCTTGCCGCAAAAAGCAGCAATAGGGAGTTCTCTCCACTGACAGCCTGTTTTGAGCCTGTAAATGATTGCTTTGATGATCCGCCAAAGTGGTACTTTTGTTTTTCTTTTTTTTCCATCAGGCACTAAATGGATCAATAAGTGACTGACATTACGCAGTTAAAAAACTCGGATAAAGCTATGGAAAAACAAGTTGGCGACTAAATTTGCTAAAAAGTAATCAAGATGGAACGTAAAAAGTTAATGGATTTATACAGCGATTTTTTAACAGGCTCCCCGAATGTAGCAAGTGCGGTAGTATTTTCTAAGGTAATCAATGAGTTGTATAGTCATGACGCGATTACTCGGATGTTAGCCCAACCAGAGCTGGATCAAAAAGCCTATTGGCATTCGATAAAAAAGGTCATTCGTCAGGCAGAAACAGCCACTGGGGTGATTGCAGTAGATGATTTCATTGAACATAAACCCCACAGTAGTGAGAATTCACTCATCAGTTATCACTTTGACCATGTTTCAGGTCAGGCTAAAAAAGGGATCAATATCGTCAGTTTCACCTATGTTAATCGGGAGGTAGCACCGAAGATAAAACTTCCTATTGCCTTTGAACTCGTTCGCAAGGATACCGTGGTGACCAAGATGGTTAAGGACAAACGAAGCGGTAAATTCAAAGAAAAAACGACGCGTCAAGCCAGCCTTGGTAAAAACGAATTGTTGCGAAGTCGACTCAAAATATTGACGCATCAAAACAACGTCAAGTACAGCCATGTAACCTTTGATAGTTGGTATGCTTCGGCTGAAACCATCAATTTCATTGTTCAAGACCTACAAAAGCAGGTGGTTTGTGCCCTCAAGGATAATCGAGGGATTAGCTTTGATTTAGACGATCGTTCGGACAAAAAAAGACAATGGGTAGCAGTATCAAAAGCTAACATTGAGCCTAACTCTCCGATTAAAATTAGACTCAAGAAAGTACCCTTTGAGCTAATTTTAATCAAGCGTGTTTTTCACAACATGAATGGAACAGTTGGTGTACAATATTTAGTTGGTAGCGATACAGACCTTGATCACACTTCGATCAACACCATCTACAAAGACAGATGGTCGAGTGAAGACGTCCACCGTTCTCTAAAACAAAACACAGGACTAGAAAAAATGCCTGCCAAATTAGAACGTTCACAAGCCAATCACATCTTTGCTTCTATGATTGCTTTAGTCAAACTAGAGTGCATGAAATTGGCTACTAAGCACAATCATTACACCCTGAAAAGAACTATTTTGGCCAAGGCATTAAATGAGGCTTGGCTCCAAATCCAGAAACTCAAAGAACGTTGTCTTGAAAAATCTATCTATTTACCTAATTTTTCGACTGCGTAATGTCAGTTTGTTAATAAAATACGAATTACTG
>JABSPG010000912.1 GCA_013214445.1 Ekhidna sp.
TTATCAAGCGACAAACGCCTTATTTCAATCAACCAGTTATCAATGTGAAAAAAGAGTTGGTTTTGTCATAGAATTCGGATGTCCACAAGTAGCTATTGAGATTAAAAGTAGCGAACCTGAACCACACCCACAACGCTAACTACGAAGAACCGCGTTAACCTAGATATTCGCTGGAAGCTGAGACGTTCGGCGGAGAGATGAAACACACAGAAGGGACAGGGAGCGGGACAGCCGCAGATGAGTTGCTAGTAGCAGTTTGACATCTGCGGGCTAGCGACTGTTATGCCTAGTTTTCTTGAGTCATCCATTTTGACTCTATTCGCACTGATGTTGTTAGTTCGTCGGATAGTAGAATTTCAAGGAGTTCAATCAAGGCCTTTACTGGAGCAGTTCCAAAGTCTACCGACGTAGTTAGCCAGTCAGACTCAATCGATGGTTTAGTTATGTTGTGGATCTTCTCTGCCAGCCTTTCATTTGTTTGTTCACTTTCATCTATCCATCTGTGAGCCCATTCGACAATCGGTTTGAAATCAACTGAGGTGTTATTGCAGGAAATCTCTACCCCGTTCCAAACCAAAGGATTTACTACCAAAGACTTGTTGCCAATAGTGAATACAATTTCTTGATGATTTAGAAAGCCATCTACATTGAATTCAGAGATTTTGTCTTCGCCGTTTTCATGTTGAATTAAGTCATATCTGTAAAGTCGATATATCTCTTCTGGCTCATCAGTTTTCAATTCCAGTAGTAATTCAGCTGCTCCGTCAGGAAAATTCTTCTGAAATTCAGTGAATTGGTTCACATAGTAGTTTCGGTGTTCAGTTAGAAGTTCGTCTATTGTCATCGAAAGAAGATCGGAGTGGCGTATTAGGCATAACGTCCAACTATCATCCGTAAGCTGGACTTTTCAAATATCTAGAAAAGTATCTCATTGCACCAGCCTTTGCAAATAGCTCAGTAAGCTTATGGATGATAGTGTCTGTTGGGCATTCGTTTTTTATCGTTCCGTTACAGAAAACCAAGGGATATCCATTTTACCGTTCATTAAGTATATGTTCACTGATTCGCCAACTTCAAGTCGGTTGTATAGACTCTCAGATATAGTTACCTCTTCGTTCTCCGTTACAGGACCCCAAGGTTCAAGTTCCACATAATAGGAAGTAGTTTTACCAGTACTTACCCTCATATCCAGCACTTCGCTTGAGTAAATCTCAGGTTGAGATTCGTCATAAATGCAGTTATAGTTGATGACTCCACCATATGCATAGACAAAAACAAATGCCAATATTGAAATTACCGTTACGTAATCCGCTTTCTTTTTGAATTTGAGCTCAGTTGTTGTTGACAACATGATTAGACAGGTTACAACCGTAACGGCAATTGTAGGCAACCAAAAGTTCGAATACTCAAGAATGTCAAAATCAATGAAGCTTCTTAAAGCGAGTGCCATACCTGGGAAGATAAGTCCATAGATTATAGATGGATAGCCACTATTATTCTTTTGATCAATTCTGATCAATCCCTTGAAAAAGTGAAGACTTGCCAGAATGAATACTGGGAGTATCAA
>JABSPG010000913.1 GCA_013214445.1 Ekhidna sp.
TGAGGTGGTTGGCTTTTGCCGGACACACGAATTAACCACTTTTATTTCTTGTTAGGCTATTTTTTTTCGGACAAGCCTTCAAAAAGAAGAGGCTTGTTTGAAAAAAAATAGGTCCCTGTTCTCTCAATGACTTATAACTGATGTTACGCACGAAGATTAGAAAAATACGATAGGGCTATTTATTTTAGATAAAAATACCTTATTCCTTCAGCTATTTCTCAATTAGGCATCCATGACTCCCCAAAAGCTCTTAGATATTTATATAGACTACCTGATGATCAGCACCTCAGAGACAAGTGCAACGGGTTTATCCGCCCTTTTAGATCATCAAGTAAGCCATGATCAGATCACTCGGATGCTAAGTGAGTCTTATGAGCTATTCGGAGATCAGCAGTATTGGAAGCGGATCAAGCCCTTGGTTCGTAAAGTAGAGCAGCCTGATGGGATCTTGATTGTGGACGATTTCGTTATGGAAAAGCCTCACTCTCAGGAAAATGAGATCATCGCTTACCATTATAGCCACCTTAAAGGCAGGTCTGTAAAAGGGATAAATGCGATTCATCTTCTTTATAGTGTGACCTTTGAAGGCCAAGAAGTTAATCTACCTCTAGACTTCGACTTAGTGCGCAAAAACGCTACCCGTATAGATAAAAAAACTCAGCAAGAAGAGCGTTATGACCTGAAAACCAAAAATGAACGCTTCCGCGAGATGCTGCATCGCGCAGATTTTATGCATCATGTTCCTTTTGAATGGGTAATGGCCGATAGCTGGTACGCCAACGCGGGTAACATGCGCCAAATACACAAAAAACATAAAAAGGGATTTCTCATGGGCATGAAATCTGATCGAAATATAGCGCTTCACAAAGCCCATCTTCGCCGCAAAGAGTTTGTTAAGTTAGCCGACCTTTCGCTCCAGCCAGGAGAAGTACGCCAAATCTGGATACCTCGCCTTGACTTTCCTCTCTATGTCTGTAAAGAAATCTATGTCAATAAAGACAATAGTACAGGAGAGCTTTTTCTGGTTACGAACCGAGAGGGAATGACTTACCAACAAATGATCTCGCTCTATCCAGAGCGATGGCGGATCGAACCTATGCACAAGTCGATCAAGAACAATGCTTCACTTTGCGCGTCGCCTACAAAAGTGCCTAGAACTCAACAGAATCACATCTTCGCCGCGTTCTTTGCATTGGCACAATTTGAAATGCTAAAGATCAAAACCAAACTCAATCACTTCGCGCTCAAAAAAGTCTTGTATATGGCTTCGCTAAAACAAGCATTTAGACAACTTCAACTCTTGAAAAATGATGAGAGAGTATTGTACGATTAAACATGCGTAACATCAGATAGTAAAACAAGCATTAGAAAATGATGCCTGGAGAGTCACAGATGATCCATTAATCGTATTTGTAAAGGACCATAATGTTGCGATTGACCTAGGAGCAGAAAAATTATTATTCGCCAATAAGGGCCCCAAAAAAATAGCCATTGAAATAAAAAGCTTTACCCAGCCCTCTATTTTTTATGCTTTTCATGAAGCCCTAGGGCAATACCTAAAT
>JABSPG010000914.1 GCA_013214445.1 Ekhidna sp.
ATGGTCAATCAAGTCGTCCTTCAAAACCTGATTCTTGATCTTGCTATCGCCTATCTCATCGATAATTCGTTCTTCTTGCTCTTCTGTTAACATAGCCCTGGCAGCATATTAAAATCCTTAAATATTACCTTCTCGATCGTCTGCAGAAAGTCTTTCATTTCGTCCATCAAAGTTTCCTTTTGCTTCTCTCCCTCACCTGTCAGTTTGTAGTACTTTCTCACCCGCTTTCCAATATTTACTTCCTCGAAAGTGAGTAGCCCATCCTTGGTCATCTTATGCAGGGCAGGATAAAGTGACCCATCCTTAAGATGAATTTTACCGTCAGTTTCTTCTTTTACCTTCTGCGATAGCTCATAGCCATACATCTTTCCATGCTCAGAAAGTAGCTTCAGCACTATCACCTCCAACGTCCCTTTCAATAGTTCTTTCGAATACATAATGCAACAATATATCAATATTTGATATATTGCAAATAAATACCTCGTTATTTGATGTATTTTAACTCAATACATAAGAAAACAGCCAATACTTGTCGAAAAGACCTTTTTAAATAATCGATTAAAAAGTAAATTGACTTCTTTATATGCGTGAATTTGTAGACACATCATTCGCTTACGAGAAGAACTTTACCAAAAATGTACTGGCAGTCGTATGCATTTCTGGTTTGATCAGGATAATCCTGGAGTTCCAAATAAACACTAGTTCATTTGGTGACTTGGATTCAATGCTTGACCTACTTTACTTGGTTATTTTTTCCACTACCCTCTTTTCACTCTGGAAAGGCATCTCATATGAATCCCTACGATTTGTATTCTATCTTCCATTAATAATACTACTCTGCCTCACCCTCTATAATAGTCGAGGACTAGCAAGTCCTGTAGAAACTAACACATACCTTGCATTGATTATCATTTCGCTCACCACGCGTAGCATTGATGCGATTCGATTCTCACTCCTGTTAATTGTAGGGACATTACTTTCCTTGATACTAGTTGAATCCAAGTATCACTTCTCCTCAGATTTTACTGATTATTCTACTGAAAATCTCAACTTCATATTCATTTCTATAGTATCTGTAATATTGACTTACTATGCCAAACAGGTATTTGAGGATAGAAAAAATAGTCTCTCAAACATCAAGAAGAGTCTCAGTAGAAATCATCGGGTTCTTCAAGAGTCTACTGATCAATTGGAAGCAAAAACAAGAGAGCTAGAAGAATTAAACAGGAAGCTGGAAGCTAAAGTAGAAGAACGCATGACCTTGCTAAGTGAAAAGAAAAGGGCGTTGAAAGAGTACTTGTACCTTACCTCTGAAGAACTCCAAATTGAATACGAAGGCATCTACCAACTGACGGATGATTCTTTTGGGGCCTCCAATGATCAAATGGCTAAAATGATGATCGAATCATCGTCAAAGCTGGATAGAGAAATAAAATCACTGGTCAGCAAATTGAAGGAAGATTCATGAAAAAGCTTACTAAATGGCTTTACACGAACAGAACCGTGGAAGAGGTGATTTTCTCCCTCATTCTAATTGCGGGGATTCCATACTTTTTGACA
>JABSPG010000915.1 GCA_013214445.1 Ekhidna sp.
TGTACCTACAGCTTTCTCAAAGTCTTTTGGAAGCTTACGAGACTTGTACCCCACAATATCCTCAGAGTCCCAATACGGGTAGAATCTCCGAATGGCAGCACCAGTACTTGTACTAGTTTCAGTTCTTATTCCAAAATGTGTATCAGCATTAACGGAGATGCCACGTTTCGCATCACCTATAGTCCCGTAGAATTGTATGTCTTCGATGGTCTTGTCTTTAGGTCGTTGCCAGCCATTGCCAGCGCTTGCATTGTATTTATTACTAGAAGCTCTTGGAGAACGCTTTCCAGCTTCTGCCGCTTCAACTTCGGTAGGTGTGAAGGCTTTGGGACATTTAGTACAGTATCCTGTTCCTTCCTCGAAAACCATCATATGGTTTCCTGTTGAATCACCTCCTTTCTCCCTACACTGAGGACAGGCTATATTCTTCACAATGGTACTTTTACCCTTGCTATTATTTTTTCTAGTACGGACCCTAATTTGTGAAGGTCGTGGTGCTGTCTTGGGTGTTCCGGTATTACTCGGTTCATCAGTATTAACAATCATAGGACCCCCTTAAAGTCATTATTAAAATTCGTTAATTCACATTTGTTGTCATTCGTTATTGGGGGTCCTTTAAGGAAACCCTTGTAAAAACAGTAACTTAGGATGCCCCTATTTGGGTGCTAATTTACTTACCTTCATATAGTAGTATAGGGTTGACTCTTTCCCTATATAGATGTACAATAGCTCCACTAACTAAGAAGAGGAATAAACATTGAACGAATTACTAAATCCAAGAGAAAGGCAATTACAGATTGAGTTGGACAGCATAACTCAACTAAGTACTAATGCTTTCATGAAAAGATTCGAAGGTTCTTCAAACAAAGCTGTAATCTCAACTATGATTGAAAACATGGTTGTTGAAATTGAATCGTTCCATTCTGAAGTTGTGAGAAAACGAGCTTCATTCTTCAAGATAACTGAGGGAATGGAGCACGAAGATGTTGCACTTATCGGGCTAAGAGTTGCATTGCATAGTTTGATTGTTGGTAACCAGACAGTTGTTACAGTTGGTTCTAAGATAGGAAGAGCTATCAGCCAGAAGAGAACAGACTCATCAGATGGTGTTTATTACTATAAGACGGCAGAATCTGAAAAAGAGAATGGTGCTGGTGGTATCAAGGTTCTTGACTTAGTCTTAAAAAGTCTTCCTAAAGGAATTATGGGATACCGATTAATCTCAGAAACTGTTAATGGAAAGCGTAAATCAACGTACACCATTACACAAGGAACCAAATTTGAAGAGTTCATGAGAGAACATGATGATATCTTTGGAATGGGTGCCAGTAATAAAATGCCTATGGTATGCTTACCTGATTCATGGGACAGTGTTTATGGTGGTGGATTTTTGTCTAAGAAAGCAAAAGAAAGTTGCCCATTAGTAAAAAGGTTACCTAAGCATGATAAGCCTCAAGGTGATACTATTTTCAACTCAATTAACCATTTACAAAAAACAGGGTATCGTGTAAACCAACAGATGTTCTCTGTTTACCGAGAGCTTGACAAACTTAAGCCTCT
>JABSPG010000916.1 GCA_013214445.1 Ekhidna sp.
CGTACAGTGTGAATTTATTCTGATTGTCTTTGGTCCATAATTCGTAATTCAGTCCACCAAAAAAGGTGTTGTGATCGAGCTCCTCTGTAATGTCTGTAAAATGAGGTGCAAGCTCTAGTAGGTTGCCCCCCCTTCGATATTCTTCTAAAGCACTGAAATCAAGGGTGATTTTACTATTATCCCCCGGTCTGAAGAAAGCTTTGGCGCCTAAAACTGTGTTTTCCAATTCCACTAGCTCGGTAAAGCCATCTCCGTTTGCGTCATAGCTGTCTCTATTGCGACTCATTCCATAGAAAGTAACGCCGCTGCTTAGGGATTCGTTAACTACTGATCCACTGAAGCTATATGTCTGATCCACTGCATCTCCATCAATTAAACCAGTGTTCGACTTCCCTTCCCAGGTGTTTTCTACTGGATCTTTCGTGATGATATTTATGGTACCAGCAATGGCATTGGATCCATAAAGTGCGGACCCCCCACTACGGACGACCTCTACTCGCTCTACTATGTTTGTTGGAATTTGATCAAGACCATACACACTGTTCAGCGCGCTAAAGATTGGTCGGCTGTTGATCAAGATTTGCGAGTAGGATCCTTCTAGGCCATTGAGACGTACTTGTGTGAAACCACAATTCTGACAATTAGTCTCGACCCGGACTCCAGGCTGGAAATTTAGACCGTCTGAAATCGCAATAGACTGAGTAGCATTGAAAATTTTGTTATTCAGAATCCCTACTACCACTGGACTTTCAGTCCGATCTTGTTCAGATCTGGTTCCAGATACGACAACTGTTTCCAGATTTAGCAAATCTTCCGTCAATAGAACATCAATTTCCAGTTTACTAGATTTCACCTCAATCACTTGTGTGTGCGATCGAAATCCTACAGAACTGACTTTCAGTCGATAAGACCCAACTGGAATATTTTCGATCTTGAAATTTCCTTCGATATCTGTGATCGCCCCATATTTTGTGTTTTCCAGTCCTACGGTGGCAAATACAGTAGATCCATCAATGGTAGTGACTTGTCCAGACAGACTTCCATTTTGAGCTTCTGTAATGAGAACAGAAAGCAAGAGAAACACTGCTAAGAAAGAGAATTGTAATTTCATTGGATACCTATGGGTTCGAAAAGTAGATCTAATTTTGCAAAGCTATAATTTAAATTTAGGTGAGACTAAATTTTAAATGTGATTAATCATATAATCAAAAAAGAGAAAATTGGGTTCAGATGCTGGCGAGATTATTTTTTTTCGTTCTTGGTTTTATTTCCCTAGATAAATATGGTCGTTAATTAAGCTTTAAAAGAATACTCGCTAGCAATTGGAAATCAGCATTTACTTCGCTTTGAGCTTGATGCGGTTATCTGCCCTTTTCACCGCTTCATAGGCATTGATGATTCCACCAGTTTTCGAGAGTTCAGAAAAATCTACAGTTTCCTCTGAGCCTGGCTTGGTAACTTCCAAACTCACCTTTGTGGCAGACTCCATCAATATTTCTTTAACCTCGGATGCCTGGAGGTCTGGGAAATAACTTAGCAGCAAAGCAC
>JABSPG010000917.1 GCA_013214445.1 Ekhidna sp.
TTGTTGGATTCATGATTCTGGAGTAGATGTTTCCAAAGTCTTTCAATGCGAAGAGGTTTGCTCCATGCTCTGAATCCTTGAACGTGAAGGAGGAGGTTTGATAAATGGGTACTGCTCTGGACCTTGTGGTTTCGTCAATCTCTTGACCAGCGTGCAATTGAAGTGTTTCGTATCTTAATTCTTGTGACATGATTATTAAATATTTTGAAGTGAGGGACGCAGATAAAATTTTTCTAGTGTCCGTTTGTATTTGAAAATTGATAGGATTTATCGCAGCTAACTTTTCAATAAGATCGTACGAAGGGATTTTTCCGAACGTAGGCGCACCACGTTCTTAAGATGATCACAAACCCAGATGGATCAAATAGGGATTAACAATAGCTATAACAGCAACACTTACCAATCAGGATGTTGGCAATGCATAACGCGCTTTCGTAGTTTAAACCCGTTTGTCTTGAACTGAAATTTTTGAATGGTTTCATAGCAATCAATTTATATTTCAGGAATTAGCACCGTTCCGATTTTCGGGGGGTTGCTAGCGCTTCATCGAGCCTGTCTCTCAGCGCTTCTTTATAAATCGACACTACATCGATTTGATGATGCAAACGTAGAACAGGATTTTTGGTTTCTCCAAATTTTATAAAAAATAAAAATTTACTTTTTTATTAACCTATTGAAAATGAAGGTATTATTTTGGCTGAAAAATTTTCATCAATTGGTCTATAACCTCTCTTTCAATTGATATTTTCAGCCTAAATCAAATTTGGATATGCCAAAAACGATCATTGTTTCTAATCGCTTACCTATCAAAATTTCCCGTGATGATCAGGAAAATTTAGTGTATTTACCTAGTGAAGGAGGACTGGCCACAGGACTTGGATCCATCTACAAACAAGGTGGAAATATTTGGATTGGTTGGCCAGGATTGGCTGTCAATAAAGGCAAGGAAAAAGACGAAATATGTAGTCGGCTAAAGGAGGAAAACATGAGCCCGGTGTTTTTGACTGCTTCCGAAATTCATGATTTCTACGAGGGATTTAGCAACGAAACACTTTGGCCAAACTTCCATTACTTCAATCAATATTGCGTGTATGATGAGGAACTGTGGAAGGTCTATCAGAAAGTAAATAAGAAATTTGCTAAGGCCATTGAGCCGCATTTGGAAGAGGGAGATACCTTATGGATTCATGACTATCAGCTGTTACTCTTACCAGCAATGATTAGGGAAATTAAGGAAAACCTGAGCATTGGTTTCTTCTTGCATATTCCATTTCCTTCCTACGAGTCCTTCAGACTCTTGCCTTGGCGAAGAGAGCTCTTGAATGGAATGCTAGGTGCGGATTTTCTAGGTTTCCATACTTATGATGATATGAGACACTTCCTTTCCAGTGTGAATAGATTGGCAGGTATTGGAAATTCTAATGGTCAAATTACGGTTGGTAATCGCCCTGTATTGGCAGACGCTTTACCCATGGGTATTGACTATGAAAAGTATGCTACTGCAGCAGCCTTGCCTGATACCCTAGGTCGAGA
>JABSPG010000092.1 GCA_013214445.1 Ekhidna sp.
GGATAGGGAAAAGAGAGGCAATCTTAAGAAAGAGATTAAGAAACTATCGGAGACCATCAATGTGGAGGCAGAGATGCAAGATCTCGACCTATACAAGATGATGAAGGTTTTTCAGAAGGTAATGAAGCGGTACGAATTCGAGCAAAATAAGCCCATTCACAAAGTTGTTCAATATCCCTATACCATTGAAACTCAGAAATCGAATCTGATGAAACGCTTAGTCTATGGAAAAAGACTTTCTTTCACTGAAATGATTGAGGAAAAGCCAGAAAAGATTTTAGTAATCTTTAATTTCCTTTCGATTCTGGAACTCCTCCAACTCAAGCAGATCGTAATTTCTTTAGGTGAAGGATTCAATAATTTTTGGATTGAGCGAAGAGACGAATCAATTCTGACCGATGGACAATAAAAAAGGCCAGCCGAAAAGCTAGCCCCTTGCATGTTCTCCTTATGTCTAAAATCTCTCTGTAGCTGAGAAAAAGAAGCTGGCCTCAATCGCAGCATTCTCGTCAGAATCAGATCCATGAATTGCGTTTGCTTCAATTGATTTAGCAAACAGTTTTCTGATTGTCCCTTCTGCAGCCTCTGCAGGATTAGTTGCACCAATCAAGTTTCGAAAATCCTCTACCGCATTATCCTTTTCCAGCACCATCGCGATGATTGGTCCCGAGGACATATACGAAACTAGGTCGTTGTAGAAAGGTCTTTCTTTGTGTACCTCGTAGAATTGTCCAGCACGCTCAGCAGAAAGCTTCGTAAGTTTCGCAGCTTCCACCCTAAAACCTGCCTCTTCAATGATTTTGATAATTGCACCCGAATTACCAGCCCCGTATGCATCGGGCTTGATCATTGTAAATGTCTTTTGTCCAGCCATTCTCTTTTTTAAATGTTTACTTGTCTAAAATCGCCGCAAAATTAGTCGATAAGTTTCTAGTATACTTCCTAGCTCCATGTTTTATAAATGTTACTAATTTTGCCCCTCACATTTGCCCTCTATGGGCATTTTTTTATGAAGGATATACAGGCGTTAAAAGACTTTCTGAGATCTAGAAAAAAGATAGTCATAACAACCCATGCTAACCCAGATGCAGATGCACTTGGATCCTCCCTAGGACTTCATCATTTTCTGCAAAAGCTAGGGCACAAAGTTTACACGGTGGTACCAACTAGCTATCCTGATTTTCTTACTTGGATGCCTGGCAATGACCAAGTGAAGAATTATGAAGAAATACAAGAAGAGGCAGATAAGCTAGTCATGAACGCCGATCTCTTATTCTGCTTGGACTTTTCAGGCTTTGGGCGAATCAAAAAAATGAAAGAGGTGGCTCAGCGTACTTCAGCAGAAGTTGCGCTAGTCGATCATCACCTAAATCCCGAAATTAATCCAACATTCAACTTCTGGAATGATCAGGCTGCCGCAACAGCAGAGCTTATATATGATTTAATTGCAGCTTACACAGGTACACAGGAGATCACTAAAGAAATTGCAGAGTGCTTATATGCAGGCATTATGACTGATACGGGCTCTTTCAAACATTCTTCCACTACTTCCAAAGTACATAGAATAGTTGCTGATCTAATTGATCTAGGTGCAGACGTCAATAAAGTTAGTCGGTCAATCTATGACACAAATTCAGTAGGTAGACTTAGGTTTCTTGGATATGCTCTTGCTGAAAAGCTAATAGTTAGGGACGAATACAGAGTAGCGTATTTTGTTATTGACGAAAATGACTTCCGCACATTTGACCTCAAACAGGGGGATACGGAAGGGCTAGTTAACTATGCACTGTCCATCACAGGAATTGTAATAGCAGCGATAATCATTGAAAGAGATAGCGAGGTAAAGATGTCCTTCAGAAGTATAGGAGATTATGCTGTAAACAAATTTGCCGCTGAGTATTTCCAAGGCGGTGGCCACAAGAATGCCTCCGGAGGAATCTCTGATCTCCCGCTCGCAGAGACAGAAAGAAAACTCAATGAATTAATAGAAAAGAACATACTTAATACACAATACCAATAATGAAAAATCTTGGATACGTACTTATCGCAGCGCTTTTGTCCGCCTGTGGAGCTAAAACAATGACAACAGAAAATGGCACTGTAGTCAATTACATCAGAAAAGGAGATGGATCAGCGCCTGTGGATAGTTTAATCTCCATGTTAAGATTGGAATATACCACAGAGGAAGGGGAGTTGATGATGGACTCAGAAGAGCCAATCCCACTTAAAATAGACCCGAATACCGAAGCTGACCAAGGTGAATTATTTTCGGTATTAACTCTTTTGAAAACGGGCGACAGTGTTCATTTCGAACTGCCTGCTCAAGAGTTATTTGAAAAAACCTTCCGTGCACCTAGACCTGATTCCATTGCTGCAGATAGCAAAATTCAATTCAGAATCGCCTTTGTGGAGCAGCTGACGGAAGAAGGGTACTACGAAATGGTTGCCAATAGAGCAGAGGCTGCTGCAGCAAAACAAATCATCATTGACAATGAAATCTTAGATAAATACCTTTCTGACAATGGCATCACAGCTGAGAAAACTGAAAGCGGATTGAGATACGTTATCAAAGATCAAGGTAATGGGACTCTGCCACAAAATGGCGATACGGTATTAGTTGATTACCTAGGTAAAGTATTAGATGGTGCCTATTTTGATACCAGTAACGAAGAACTTGCAAAAGAAAATGGATTGTTTAACGAGCAAAGAAAAATCCAGATAGGATATAACCCGTTCCAAGTGATCTTGGGAAGAGGCGGAGTGATCAAAGGATGGGAAGAAGGGCTACTTTTCGTACCAGAAGGAGGAAAAGCTACGTTGTATATTCCTAGTACGCTAGGTTATGGATCTAGGGGATCAGGACCTATCATCAAACCCAATAGCATACTGGAATTTGACGTTGAGGTTGTTGAAATAAAATAGACTGAACTAAAATAGTATAAATGAAAAAGGGGCTTCTGGCAATATTTGTTGGCTTTCTATTGATTGCATGTGGGGATGGCAATGTGGTCATAGCAGTTGACCCAGCTGAGCAGTTTGAGTCGGACAGTGCTAAAATCCGAGAATACCTTCAAATGCAAGGCTTTACTGATGAGGAGATTGGTGTTACTGAAAATGGAATTAACTATGTAATCATAGATCCAGGTACCGGTGAGATGATTGATGAAAGTGATTTTGTAGAGTATAACTACATTGGAAAAACTTTGGGAGACACAATTTTTGACACAACAATTGAGATTATTGCTGATAGTGTGAGAAGCCATTATTTGCAAGATAGTGTGGGGCAGGATAACAAGCTTATACATGAGGCTTTTCTTGCTAGATTTAATGATGTCGCCAATTACGAACCTGACTTTATAGTATATTCTTCATCGGGATGGACTATTCCTGATGGTTATCCATACAGAACACCCACATTTAGTTTTGGAGAAGGTTACAAAAATGGACTGAGCTTAGTCTTAGGTAAATTAAACATCGGAGGAAAGGCCATCTTTTTGTTCCCTTCCGCACTTGGTTTTGGTCCTGCTGGAAATAGTCTTGTTCCTGCCAATAAACCTCTAATCTTTGAAATCTCACCTGTAGAAATTACAAAACAGTAGAAGATCCGAAAATGAAGATTTGCTTTGCTTCACATAACAGAAACAAGGTGAAGGAATTAATGGAAATGATTCCTGAGGGTTTTTCTTTAGTTGGCTTGTACGACTTGGGGTTCAATGAAGAAATAGAGGAAACGGGGAGCACTCTTGAGGAAAACTCAACGATTAAAGCACGGTTCTTATTTGAAGAGCTTCAAATTCCAGTAATTGCCGATGACAGTGGTCTTGTTGTTTCATCTTTAAATGGAGATCCGGGAGTTTATTCTGCCAGATATGCAGGTCCCGAAAAAGACGATGAAAACAATATGACTTTACTCCTCAAAAACCTTGACAGTGAGGAGAATCGTTCAGCAGAATTTCAAACAGTCATTACCTACATAGATGATTCCAGAAAAGAATGGCAGTTTAAAGGAACGGTGAAAGGTCAAATAATTCGCGAAAGGAGAGGCAGCAATGGTTTTGGATACGACCCGATCTTTGTTCCAGAAGGTCACAATCAGACATTTGCAGAGTTGAGTAGTGAAGAGAAAAATAAAATTTCGCATCGCTCATTAGCATTCCGTAAATTTCTAAAGCACTTAAAAAGCAGTCATGTCTAAACCTTATGTTGTAGGCATCACGGGAGGAAGTGGGTCTGGCAAGACCCGATTCATGGAAAGCTTAATGCGTGAGACCGAAGATGCTTCACTCCTCTCAATGGATCACTATTATGTGAACATTGAGCAACAAGAAAAAGATGATCAGGGCATTGAAGACTTTGATCGATTGGAATCGATCGATCACGACAAATATGTAAAAGACCTGAAAAGACTTATGTCAGGAGAAAGCATTTCTTTTCCTGAATACACTTTCAACAATAGCGATACTAACCCAAAGGAAATTACGGTAGAAAGTAAACCAATCATCCTTGTGGAGGGAATATTTGTACTTTATGTACCAGAAATCCGGTCATTGCTAGATCTTAAACTGTATATAGAAGCTCCTGACTATCTGATGATGAAAAGAAGGATTGTGAGGGATGCTAAGGAGCGAGGTTACGATCTTGAGGATGTGCTCTACCGCTACGAACATCATGTTGCCCCTTCTTATAAGAAGTATATAGAACCTTCAAAAAAGTGGGCTGACTTGGTTATCCCTAATCATAAAGATTTCGATGTTGCACTAAAAGTGATAACCACTTTTCTAAATCGCTGATTTATGTACTTTTGCATCGCTTTGAAAATAAAGAGCTCGATATCGAAATCAATGATACACACCATATTTGGTGTGATGATTGCGCTGTTTGTTCTGACTCAAGCTGTTCTTGTTCATGAACAGGTCGAAGACAGAACTGAACAAAGCGATACCGAAAATGAGGGTCAGCAGCAAATATCCAAAGCTGCAGTATCGCATTCTTCTTCTCTTCAACTAAACTTAGATTACCAATCATACCTACTTTCTGAGGTCTTCTATCAGGAGTCTATTGATGAAGAAGCTCCTATTAGCTACAAAATTGCCTCCACTTTTGAGAAAGCTCTTAGAGTGATCTTTAGGCAAATCATATCGCCAAACGCGCCCTAGGTATCTAATCTTACCTAATCAGAAAAAACAACATTTTTTAACGTCGATTATTTCGACAAATCAATAATAGGTTAACCGGATTCAATAAGTGTTGGATTGCATCTCAATTGGACTGATTTGAAACACCTGTTGGCCACATAAAACAAACCAAACAATGAAGAACAAAGGATTTATTGTATTTCTTACAATACTGATATCTGTGCTATGTATCTACTATCTATCATTTACATACATATCACAAGGCATTCAACAACAAGCTATTGAAGCCACTCAAAGTATCGATGGCTCCACTGATGTTATAGAAAAACAACGGTATCTCGATTCTGTCTGGAACGAACCCGTTTATAACCTCCTTGGCATTGACTATACCTACAAAGAGATTAAAGAGACAGAATTAAACTTGGGTCTTGACTTGCAGGGTGGAATGCATGTTACGCTGGAAGTATCCCCTATCGACATCATCAAAGGTCTAAGTGGAAATAGCTCCAATTCAGAATTTTTGGAAGCTCTTAATGCTGCAAAAGAAAATGTGCGGGGAACACAACTGAACTTTGTAAGTGAATTCTACAGCGAATTCAAAGAAATAGCCCCTGAAAAAGAACTGTCTCAAATCTTCGCAACTGCTGCAAACAGAGGAAGAATCAGTTTACAAAGTACCGATTCCGAAATTTTAGATATTATCAACACGGAGGTTGAAAGCGCAATTGATCGATCGTTCAATATCCTTAGAACCAGAATCGATCGATTTGGAACATCTCAACCCAATATTCAGCGACTCCAAGGCACTGGCAGAATTCAAATCGAGCTACCAGGAGTGGATAACCCTCAAAGGGTCAGAAAGCTTCTACAAGGAGTTGCCAAACTAGAGTTTTGGGAAGTCTATCAGCAGCAAGAGGTCTCTTCTGTTTTGGTTTCAATCAATTCCTTGCTTGTACAAGAAATGAAGCAAAATCCTTCATCAATTGAATTAACAGATGAAGAACAAGAAACAAAAGATGATATCACAGCACTATTGAGCGGAGACGAGACAGATTCACTAGCTACGGATGATGCTGATTCCACTCAAACAGCTCAACTGGATTCACTCATTAGCACACGAAACTCCGATTTGTTTGAATTACTGGTTGCATCACCAGTAAAGGGAGGACTGCTATACAATGTAGCAGATACTGCCAAGATCAATCGAATTCTTCAAAGAGAGGATGTACAAGCTTTGATTCCTGGGACTATGAAATTCCTATGGGATGTTCAGATTAAAGACAAGGGCGAGGATCTAACAGGACCGGATTTATTGGAACTATACCCGATCAGAACAAACAGAGGTGGTAAAGCTACTCTTACAGGCGAGACCATTTTAAGTGCTACAGCTTCTCTAAATGAGCGAGCAGAACCTGAAGTAAGTATGCAAATGAACGCATCTGGATCACGAGTGTGGGGAAAAATGACTAGAGAGAACATTGGACAAAGAATTGCGATTGTTCTAGACAATTACGTATTCTCAGCACCATATGTACGAGGCGAAATACCTAACGGTAGTTCCTCAATTTCAGGTGGTTTCCAAACCATTGAAGAAGCTAAGGATTTAGCAAACATTTTAAAAGCGGGTTCTCTTCCTGCACCAACTACTATTGTAGAAGATGTGGTCGTGGGCCCTACACTAGGTAAGGTAGCCCAAGATCAAGGTCTGAACTCGATTCTGGTGGGCTTGATCATTGTGATCGTATTCATGGTTATCTACTATGCAAAAGGAGGTTTGATCGCCAATTTGGCACTCTTTTTCAACGTCTTCTTTATCATGGGGATTCTTGCTCAGTTTGGCACTTCTTTGACTCTCCCAGGTATCGCAGGTATTGTACTAACCATCGGTATGGCGATTGACGCCAACGTCCTAATCTTTGAAAGAATCAAAGAAGAACTGCGAAACGGCGCTGGCCTTAAAGCAGCAATTTCGTCAGGTTACTCAAAAGCTTATTGGTCCATTTTTGATGCGAACGTGACCACATTGATTGTAGGTATCATTCTATTTACAATGGGACAAGGCCCAGTAAAAGGGTTTGCTATCACGTTAATGATTGGTATTGTTTGTTCATTCTTCAGTGCAGTATTTATCACCAGAGTAATTGTTGAAGCTTTCTCCAAGAAAGGTGATTCAGCTAAGATTTCTTTCGCAAATGCCTTCTCAAGAAATGCTTTGACCAACTTGAATTTCGAATTCTTGAGTAAAAGAAAACTGGCTTACGTATTCAGTTCCATTTTCATTGGAATCGGAATTGTTGCAATGATCATCAAAGGAATTACACTAGGAGTAGACTTCAAGGGAGGCCGCTCATATGTAATTACTTTTGATCAACCTAAGGCTCCAACTGCCATCAAGACGTCCTTAAGCGGCTATTTTGATGATGCTGGAACTGAGGTAAAAACCTTCGGAGCTGATAATATCCTTAAAATCACTACTTCATATAAGATAGACGATGAAAGCGACGATGCTGATGCGGTTGTGAGAGAAGAACTAATAAAAGGCTTGTCTGAAACAACTGGTCTATTGTACATTGAAGACGGCAGCCAATTAGGTGAAAACAATTTTACTATTTCAAGTTCATCTAAGGTTACTGCTACCATTGCCGATGATATTAAGAACTCTTCTTATAAATCAGGAATCATCGCTCTCATTTGCATTTTCTTATACATTGTATTCAGGTTCAGAAAATGGCAATTTGGACTGGGAGCAATCGTCGCTTTGTTCCATGATACCCTCTTTGTATTGTCTGCGTTTGCTATTGCAAATCTTCTCGGAATATCATTTGAAGCCGATCAGGTATTTGTAGCTGCTATCCTTACCATCATCGGGTATTCAATTAATGATACTGTGGTTGTATTTGATAGAATAAGGGAAAACATGGGTATTAAATCTGGTTCTGAACTTATTCCAGTCTTCAATGAGTCATTGAACAACACCATCAGTCGAACATTCATAACCTCACTTACTACACTAATAGTAGTATTGGTATTGTTCTTATTTGGTGGTGCTGCATTGCAGGGATTCTCATTTGCTCTTCTAATTGGAATCATTGTGGGTACTTACTCCTCCATATTTATCGCAACGCCAGTTGTTATTGATTTGAACAAGGACAAAAGCTAACAGATAGGCACTATCATGTTGAACAAGAGCCCTCATTTATCTTAAGATAGATGGGGGCTTTTGTGCTAAAACACTATTTTGGTTAACTTCATGTGTGCTTATTGAATTGTTCGCACTTGTGAATCCTTCTTAACTAGGATAGATTCCGCTTCGTAATCACTGGAATTTCAATGAGAAAATACCCTATCTACCTGATTGCTACGCTATTTTTTGTTGCGATAACAAAGCTTTTACAAGTCACCGTTTTCGACATAAACCAGTATGACAAAAACAAAAGGGAATCAAATAAACTAATTAAGGTATCACACAAAGTAAAGGAGCCAAGAGCAAAACGACAGAATTCAGAAAAGCCTTCAAATTCAAACAATGGCAAATCTTCTGATGCAAAAGTGAGTTCAGAAGATTCGGTAAAACTGGAGAAAAGTGCTAATAGTACAAGCACAAAACCAAGTCTAGCAGAACTAAAAAACAAATACCTAAGTCCGATAGTATCTAAACTACCAGAAGGTCAGCTCAGAGAGGATGTCGTTATTAGATATTATCGACATCAAAAAGATGCCAACAAAGTATCCAGACTAAGCACACTTGGTTACTACATTCATGAAAAAGAGGTAACAGAAACCATCGGTTTTGGTAGTAATGTGATGTATTACGGTAGCAACGTAAAGACAGAGGATATCAAAATTGTTGCTCTAGTCCTTTTAGAAGAGGGACTAGATCTTAAGAGCATTGAGCCGTCACAATTTGATTGGAAATCGACTTCCATAGAAATTGGGACTGATTCTCTCTTAATTTCATCGCCTACCCTTTCGCAAAATCAGGTTCTCTCATTTAGCCAATAGCAAGACTAGTACTGAATTTCAAAGCTGGAAAAAGGTTGAACAGCAATTTCAACGATATCTAGCCGAGACACTCTTGCAAAATCCGGTCCTGACTCACACCACGTCAAAAACTTCTGGACATCAGAATCTTCACCTTGAATTTCTATGTGAACAGATCCATCAATGAGATTCTTGACCCAGCCCTTTAGTCCTAAAACATCGGCTTTTGTTTTGGTGGATGCTCTGAAAAAAACTCCTTGTACTTTACCAAAAACTTGAATTCGATAGGCAACCATTAATTAGAAAGATTTCTCGTCAAATGAGACATATCCCTGATTATAATAAACAAGCCCTCGTAGAAGGAAATATCTGAAAAACTATTGAGAATCACCCCTCTTCAGCTACTACTTCTTTTACCTCAGGAACCATTCTTTTCAGTAAGTTCTCAATGCCATTCTTCAGGGTTATGGTAGAAGAAGGACAACCGCTGCAAGATCCCTGTAAGGTAACAGTAACCACTCCATCCTTATAGGAAGAAAGCTTGATCGCACCACCATCCATTTCTACCGCTGGCTTTATGTATTCTTCTAAGACACCTTTAATCTTAGCCTCAGCGTCGCTTCCTGTCAGTTCTTTGTCAATATCATCAGTGATTTCTTCAGTAATTATGGATTTGCCATCTGATAGAAAGTCTTTTATGACTTGCTGAACTTGTGCTTTAACTTCAAACCACTCTGTTTCTTCTTTTTTAGTAACCGTAATAAAGTTACTCATATAGAAAACTCCTGTCACATAGTCGAAAGTATCAAACAAAACTTTAGCTAAAGGAGCCTCATCCGTCTTGCCCACATTGGGATAATCCCTGCTAATTCCCTCAGGCATTAGCATAAAGTTCGCTACAAATTTCAGCGAGTTAGGATTTGGATTTGACTCTGTATAAATATTTACTATTCGGGGTTCCTCTGTCGTCTGCATAGTCTATCTGGATTTATCAATACAAGAGCAAAGTTCGCAGAAAAGTTCGGATTTAAAGTAAAGAGAATAGGATATGTGGAACTGTGCATGGAATGCAGATTGAATACTCTGCTAGACTACTTGTTTTAAGCTAAAACAGGAAAAATATGCGCTCTCAAAGTACTTCAAGCTTCGATTCTTCAATCTAGCTTGATCTGAAAAGGCCATCATTTATAGAAATGCACATCGATAAAATACAGCGTTTGAACATCAAATAGTGCTGATAATCGAATAAACACGGACAGAAATAGAACATTACCTATTTTGCAAACACAAACACCCTCGTTATGTATTCCAAAAAAAATCTAGTAAACGTATTTCTTCTGGTGATCTCGGCAATGGGATTCGGACTCATGCTAATCATTAAGATGATTTTAGGCTAATCAACCTGAGGGCTAAGTCCTCCCTCTGATCTTGCAACCAATGTAGCTACAGTGGCATCACCTGTCACATTCACTACCGTTCTTAACATATCTAAAGGACGGTCAACAGGGAAAATAATCGCAATCCATGCAGGATTTAATCCAACAGAACCTAAAACTATCATCATCATAATTAACCCTGCACTTGGAACTGCAGCAGCTCCTATAGAGGCAAGCGTAGCTGTGAAAACAATAGTAAACTGCTGACCTGCAGAAAGCTCCACCATATGGAGTTGTGCCATAAAAATTACTGCTACAGCCTGGAGAAGGCTGGTTCCATCCATATTCACAGTAGCTCCAATAGGCAATACGAAACTTGCCACATTCTTTGAGACACCCATGTTATTCTCTACACATTTCATTGTCACAGGCAGGGTGGCCGCACTTGAACTCGTTGAAAATGCCATTAATTGGGCAGGACTAATGTTTTGAAAGACCTTCTTAAAGGTCATCCCTTTTACAAATAAGGTCAGAACTACTGGATAGAAAACAAAAATCAGAAAGCAGAGACCAAAAACCATAGTCAGTGCATAGGAACCAAGACT
>JABSPG010000918.1 GCA_013214445.1 Ekhidna sp.
CATCACCATCAAAGTATCCAGCCCAACTTTCAACACCACCATCTGCAGCACCGTATACTCCAAAGTTTTGTCCTGCCCCAGATGCAAAACCTGAAACGCCGAAATTTTTGTCTGTATCATCTGTCCCTCCAAACGAAAGTCCATTCAATCCGCGGAAAATCTCCCCAACATCACCCTCGGCACGTCCTTCCACGCCGGTATTCCCCCAGTTATTTTCACTAGCGATACCTTCTACCCCGAAGTTGATGGATCCTTCGCCAACTCCCTCGCCAGTATCACCATTTCCAGCTCCACGACCTTCAGCAAGAACACCATGCTGATATTTTGCTTCGCCTCGTCCATCGCCTCTAACCCCAATATTGCTTTGAGTACTACTTCTACCAGATCCCCAAACACCGTAATTATCTGACTCATTTTCAGTTAAAGCTTGTCCTCTGATACCAATATTCCACGCATTGGTAGCCTCGGCTTGACCCCTTACTCCGTAGTGCAAACCAGTACCTTCACCGCCTGCTACACCATACAAACCGTATTGAAAATCCTCTGATGTGGCCTTCGAATCGACAAGTCCTGCTGTACCAACATTCCACCCATCCGTTGCACCAAAGCCAATTAGACCATAGGTAACCGCACCATTAGCTTCACCATCTACGCCAATCAATAGACCGGCTTGTTCTGGATTGTCACCCGCTACTGTGTAGGTAAGGGTATCGGTTAGGTTGAATGATTCATTATCGATAGGTTCACCATTGATCGTAATATCAGCCACATCGATGGCCCCTTTGAAAGTCGCTGACCCGTCCTGACGAAGGATAATATTATCCTCTTCCTCTGTCCCAATGTCTATTCCATTGGCATAGACTGAGTCCACATCCAGCACACCAGCCACAAACGAGGGATAGATGGTGACTTGACCTAGCGTGGTACCGTCAACCGCTACCGTGATCACTCGTTCTGATTCATCCAAGAACAGATCACCTGGAATAGGTACTTGATTTCCCAAGACGACTGAGTACAACCCGTTTGCAACGGCAACACCTTCAATCGTTTCTGTCCATGTACCACCTGTAAGTGGCATGGTAAATGTGAGCTCTGTTGCTCCGTTAAAAGGTTCTCCATCCTGAAACAGGGAACCTTGGAATGTCATTTTTCCATCACTGGAAGATTGGGCAACTAGGCTGACAGAAAAAGTCAAAAGCACTAGCAGGAGGTAAAATTTTCTCATGGCATGATTACATTTAGTTGTTCTACAATATTCCTCAATCGTGGTACGAGAAAAAAAAATTTTTCATAAACTGCACAAATAACTTTGTGAGAGTGGTTATTTCTTTTGTCGTTCATCCTTGATCGAGGAAAAATATTTCCGATAGGAATGTATTGCTATGAAAGCATAAATCCAATACTCCTTTGGGGGTATTTTTAGATGACCCCTCTTCGAACAAATTCAGTAACTAACTGAGTAAAATTCTGAGCACCTGTCTTTTTCAGGATATTTTTTCGATGTGTTTTTACTGTAAACTGAGA
>JABSPG010000919.1 GCA_013214445.1 Ekhidna sp.
TATGCTCACGCTATGGGAAATAGCGTTGGAAACTTGCAGGATTACTGGGATGTCATGGAAAAGTATGAGGTGCTGCAAGGTGGGTTCATCTGGGATTGGGTAGACCAGGGATTGTCAGCCAAGACACCTGAAGGAGTTCCTTATTTCGCTTATGGAGGAGACTTGGGAGGTCAGTACTTACAGAATGATCGTAATTTCTGCTTGAACGGGCTTGTCGATCCTGATCGAGGAATTCAACCAGCCTTGCTAGAGGTAAAGAAGGTTTATCAATACATCAAGTTCAAAGATTTTGATTTGGCCACAAGTGAACTAAGTCTATACAATGGATATGATTTCTTGACATTAGAAAATTTCCAGATTAAGTGGGAATTACTCAAAAATGGGAAATTGCTTGGATCTGGTGAATTGGATGCAGGGAGTCAAGCAGCTCGAACCCTTCAATCCCTGAAGCTTGATCTACCAGAGTTCGAAAATTCTGGTGAAATCATTGTCAATTTTTCTGCCATTCTAAAATCAGATGAAGGTTTGCTCAGGAAAGGTCATGAAGTTGCAAGAGAACAGTTTGTATTTGGTAAGACTGAGGAAACCACTTTTCCAAATACTATCTCACAATTTGTCTTAGAACAAAGTGGGGCCATCCAAACCATTTCAAATGAGAACTTTAGGGCTACATTTGATAGCTCTACAGGTCTGTTAAAAAGCCTTGAATACAATGATGGGAATATTTTAGTGGCCCCTTTAAAACCAAATTTCTGGAGGGCTACTACCGATAATGATTTTGGATTCGATATGCCTAATAGAATGAAGAAGTGGAAACTAGCGACTCAAAATCAAGAGTTGATTTCATTTACTATTCAGTCTACAGCTAGCATAGCGAGAAAGGGACTTTCTGATCTTCCAGCGGAGGCGTATGAAGGAGTGTCAGTTGGTAAGGCTAAGAAGATAAAAGCTACGGAAATCAAAGTGACTACTAGTTTATCTATTCCAGATGTAGAGGGTACAGTAGATATTATCTATTCATTTAATGGAGAGGGGAAAATAATGGTTTCCCAACAGCTGGAAGTAGGCGAGAGTGAGCTGCCAAACATTCCTCGTATCGGTACCAATTTCATCATTGATTATGAGTACAATCAAGTTAATTGGTATGGCCGAGGACCCCATGAAAGCTATGTTGATAGGTACACTAGCGCTTTTATTGGCTCCCACAAAGCTGATGTTGCTGATTTATACTTCCCATACATAAGACCACAAGAAAATGGAAATAGGACAGATGTTAGATCAGTGAAATTTACCAATGCGCAAGGGAATGGGATTCAAATTTTTGCCGCTGGGAATCCACTATCATTTAGTGCTCATCACCAACTGAATAGCGACTTTGATGAGGGAGACAAGAAGATTCAGAAGCACACATTTGATATACCGAATCGAAAACTAGTGAACGTAAATCTGGACTGGAAACAAATGGGAGTGGGTGGCGATACAAGCTGGGGAGCCCAGCCACATGATCAGTACCAAATCA
>JABSPG010000920.1 GCA_013214445.1 Ekhidna sp.
TGTGGACAGGCACAATAAATGACGATTTGTGTTCCATCATTTGGAATGTCATTCACAAAGTTTTCTGGTTCCTCATAGTAGGGTACTGGAATGGCTCCAATAATATGCATTTGCCTCCAGGCCACTTCAGATCTGGCATCTAAGATGATCATTCGCTTCTTTTCCTGAAAAGCCTGATTGACTTGAGCACTAGACACAAACATCCCTTCTCGAAGCTCGAAGGTTGGCGCTTCGTTCTCAGGGTTCAGCACATATTCATCTGGTTCGGGAATTCGCACTGTGTCAGGTTGCGGCACATTCCACCCAGAAGCTCGACTTCTAAGAAAAGCGGTGATATTGTTTATTTCAAGGCTATCCAATTGATCTTTAAAAGCAATCATTGGCGTTCCATCACGGCCTTCCGCAATGGCATATCTTAGGAAATGATCAGTAGCAGTGGCTAATAACATTGGGTTAGCAAGGGCTGGAGCAGATACTCCTTCTCCTTCCTTACCATGACAGGCAGAACAATGCTGTTCATATAGGGCAGCACCAGCTTCTATATCGCCAAGCACGGGTTCTCTGGATAGACTTATGGGCTCTTCTACACCCGCACTTTGGTTTAGCCATTCGAGCAATAGCTCGATTTCTATGTACTCGAGTGGGCCTCCTTGTGAATCCAAATAACCAGCCATCGCGGATTTCCCCCTTCCAAATTGAATGGCGTATCTCATAAAATTGGTGTATTTACTAGTGGCTAGTAGTGAATGAGACTTTAATGAGGGAGCGTTATCAGCAGCATAGCCTTCTCTATCATTCCCGTGACATAATGCACAGTATTTGGTGTAGAGCATGGAAGCATGTTGCACTGCCAGACTATCCAATTCTTGCTTTGGTTCAAGTTTTCTGACGAGTAGCTTTTGAGAGTCAGGTTCTTGTACAAAGTCTAGCTGTACACCGAAAGCAAAGTCTGACGATATCGATAGCATTTTCGAATTTTTGGTGATGGCCTGATCAGGTAGTTCATTTTGATAAAATAGGAAAGTAGAGTCAAGGTTATCCACATCAAATTGAATAGAGAAGACCCCTTCACCTCTGCTTGAGATGAATGATTCAACAGAAGGACTGTGATTTGCACTTGCAAGGTGTAGCTCCTGATGACGGAATAGCGCATATGAAATGTAGTTATCATTCCGCCCAATCTCCTCAAATCCCATTTCTTCATAAAGCTTTGAAGACTGTTCAAGATCTCGAACTGCCAGTTTTATTGCGGATATACCCAAAACACCGTTCGGATGTTTGTTGAACATTCGGCGATAGATGTAATAGGTGTTCCATTCCTTTTGAAGCACCTTATAGTCTGTACCTAGCTTCTGAATAAATCTCGGTAGTTCTGGCTTTGGATTGTCTGTGTCAAAATCAAGACTTCTCCTTTGATCACTGCCATCATCGCGGGACCATCCGGTAGGTTCTGCCGCTGAGCTTCGATAGGACTGAATGGTATCAATCTCAAACTCTTTCCTAATCAGATTGTCGTAAG
>JABSPG010000921.1 GCA_013214445.1 Ekhidna sp.
CCCGCATAACGTTGACGTTGGGCATCAAAGTCATCGCAGAGACATCACCTCATGAACCTAAAAATATCATTCGCACTTTTATTTCTAACAGTGGGGCATCTGATTGCTGTAGACATCCCACTACCGATTACAATTAATAATAAACTTGAAGACATCAACGGACCATTCTTCGAAGGTCAGGATTTATCATTAATAAAAGAATACACGGTATCCATCTATAACCGAAATTATTACGTTAGAGAAACAGTTTACCACAAATCGGTTTCAATTTCGGACATGGAACTTCGGCTTAACGAATTGGGATGGATTGATCACAAAGGAATGAAAAACCAAAAAGTTCTAACGCACCCAGAGAAAAATGAACTAATCTTGATCGCAAAAGACGATAATCTGTTGCTAAAGATTCTACACAAAAATCAAATGAAGTAATAGTGCCCAACAAATATGTTCAAGAAAACAGGAGCCGCTAGCGGTGCGTTTCAACTTAGGTAACCATATCTCAAAGCCCCCGGTGGTCATGCCGCCTAACGGCGCCATTTTCGACCACCTCTTGGGCGCGATCAACCTTTGCCGGTTGATTCCGCGGCCCTCTTAACGTTGACGTTGGGCGACAAGACAACCGTATTGCAACATGACTAAAATAAGAACGTCGCAAAAATATAAATCAAAAGACAGTCCGCTATATTACTTCCTTGGTGCTGTTATCGGCATCATCATGCTACCATTCTGGCTACTCTCAATTGCGGTAATATTGGGTTCAAGCTCAGGATTCACTAATCCAATTGCAATGCTTGGGATTATTTTCAATCTTGCACTTTTCATCGCAATATTGATCACCACTTATAAAAAAGTATCATCATCAACACCAAAATCAAAAAAGGTTATCCTTGTCACATCTGGGGTTACAATTCTTATAGTTTCCATCTATGCACCAATTCGGTACTACTTCGCAATTGGGTATATGAATAATCAGATAGAACGACTTAATCAGGAAGGAAAAGGTCAGTACAAAATCAAAGGAATAAAACTCGTCAATTATGATGATATCGCATCTTTTTCAATGACCCTTACTGCCCAAGAATTGGGTGACCTCAAAAACAACCCCCTCACAGCATTGAAATTGACTATCCTTGGATTCCCTTCCTTTTCTCACCATCGCACCGCATATAAAAATGTCGCCCAACAAGGTGTTCAAGCAAACAGGAGCCGCTGGCGATGCTTTCCAACTTAAATCTCACAGACTCAAAGCCATCGGTGATGATACCGCCTGCGGCGCTATTTTCTCACCACCTGCTCGCGAACGGTCGTCTTCCGACCTCATCGCGCCCCTCTTAACGTTGACGTTGGGCGCCATGATCCACATTGAAACCGATGCTTCCACAATGGAAATCATTAATGCCCTCTGCGGGGAACAGATTCCAAAAGTAGCCAGCAATTGTGGCCACGGAATGATAAAGTCTATCGAACAAGACGATTCTAATTACAAAATTGACATCGTTGAATACATAATGGAAGGAA
>JABSPG010000922.1 GCA_013214445.1 Ekhidna sp.
GCTTTGTCTATCCCTGTTTTATCGGAAATTTCATTTATCACGTCAGCTTTTGTCACAACTGTCTGGTTTATAGATGGGTGTAAAAATTGGGAGGCCAAAAATATATTTGCACTTTCACATAAAAAAAGGATTTCTAAATTATTAAGTGATCGAAGGAAAAACATTTGCGGAAAGGCTAATTAATTGGTATACAGAGAGAAAGAGAGATCTTCCTTGGAGGAAAACACAAGATCCCTACCCTGTTTGGCTATCTGAAATTATACTTCAGCAAACCCGCGTAGACCAAGGCATGCCTTATTGGGAGAGTTTTATGACAGCTTTCCCAACCATCGTGGAACTTGCAAATGCTGAAGAAGATAGAGTCCTAAGGTTGTGGCAAGGGCTTGGCTATTATTCCAGAGTACGAAACCTACATTACACAGCAAAGTATGTAGCCAATGAGCTAAAGGGAAATTTTCCCTCTACCTATTCAGATATCATAAAACTAAAAGGGGTAGGACCCTACACCGCGGCAGCTATAGCCTCCATTTGTTTCAAAGAGCCCACGCCAGTGGTGGATGGTAATGTCTTTCGGTTTGCAGCACGTTATTTTGGAATTGCGGCGGACATCTCAAAAAGTGGCACTCGCAAAATTTTTGAAAATGTACTGGCAAAGGAGATTTCCGAAGATCATCCGGGGGAATTCAATCAAGGCATGATGGAATTTGGAGCTACAGTCTGTAGCCCTAGCCCACAATGCTCCGATTGTGAATTTCAATTTGATTGCCATGCTTTTGCAAACCATACCCAAAAATCACTCCCTGTGAAGACAGGGAAAACAAAAGTGACTAAACGCTACTTCAATTACATTGTCTTAAAATCAAATGCCCATTTTCTTCTCAAGAAGAGAGAAGAAAAAGATGTTTGGAGTGGACTTTTTGATTTCTTCCTGGTCGAAGGAGAGCGTTGGGAAGAAGAGGTTCTTGCTGAATTATCAAAACACATCGACCCTGCTGAAATGACTTTAATGGAAGTTTCAGAGTCTTTCAAGCATATTCTCAGTCATCAGAAAATTGAAGCACTTTTTTTTGAGCTAGAAGTTTCCGATTCAGTTTTAGAAAGCCTCACTCAAATGACGACTTTGAAGGCTTATTCCGTGGAGGAAATGCTAAATTTGCCAAAACCAAAACTAATCGTAAATTACCTACAACGAAAAGGTATCAAGTAATACAAATCATATGTCTGGAGTAAACAAAGTCATCTTAGTTGGTCGTCTTGGAAAAGACCCTGAAGTTCGTCACCTAGAAAATGGAGCCACAGTGGCAAACTTTTCAATAGCTACATCCGAGACATACAAAGATCGTCAAACCGGAGAACGAAGAGAACAAACGGAATGGCATAACGTAGTGCTATGGAGGGGTTTGGCAGAAGTAGCCGAGAAATACGTAAAGAAAGGTGACATGATTTATGTAGAAGGTAAGCTTAGAACTCGATCTTGGGAAAAAGATGGGGTGACAAGATATACTACAGAGGTAGTAG
>JABSPG010000923.1 GCA_013214445.1 Ekhidna sp.
TAGCTGGGTTACAGACAAGTCAAGAGGGATTCCAGTACTGCCCGGTGAGTATACAGCCATTCTCTCGTATGGCAAGGAACAAGACTCAGTACGGATTGAAGTCATTTCCGATCCACGCTTTGATTTTGACCCTAAGATCGATCAGGAACTATATAAAGCACAAAAAGAGCTGAATGGCATTCGAATAAAACTCGTAGGAGATCTGGATGCTTTATCGCAATGCAAAGAAGAACTCAAGGCAATCATCGCATTTAGGAGTGACTCTAAAGATTCAACATTATCGGATCAAGCCAATGACATGATTACGAAGATTGACCAACTACGATACCAGGCATTAGGTAAACCAGTAGAGAAACAGGTAGGAGCTTGGCAGACTTTTGAAGTCACTCCAGTGAAGCAAATAAGAGCCGCGGAGAGAAAATTTATGTCCAGTCATGCAAAACCCTCTGATCAAGAGTACGCACTGATAACAGAAGCTGAAAGTGCAGTGATAAAATTCAATGAGAAAACTCGTTCTTTTATGAATGATACCTACCAACCATTTATGGAAAGGGTGGAGTAAAGGGAGTTAGATGATGTTAGACTTTGAGAATGAAAGGTGGATTTAATTTTTGGAATAGCTAGGTTCTTAATCGTCTCTACCTTCTGGTTTTCATGTAGAGCTCAATCAATTGCAGACGTTTCTCAGTCTGTAGAATCAAATCCAGAACTCAAAATCATCATTGATGGAGCTTTTGAATTTGATACTGTGACATTGATCATAAACGGGCATACGATGATAGATAGTTTGTTAATGAATACTGAATTTGCTGAGCCCGCTAATCCCTATATTGTAGTTGAATACCATAGTAAGATTAGCACTCTGAAAGTATACAATGATTTAGAGCTGATTAATTCAGTTCGCACAACATTGGATAAAAGACTAACTTTTGATCTCAATGTCAATGGTGTGAGTCATTTAAATGCGGCTAGGATTGATAGAGGGAAGTACATTGTTTTATCATTTGACAGAAAACGAAAAAGAAGATTTTCGCAGGAAGATCTAAGTAATGGGGTCAAGCAAAAGATGAAACTAAGAGTTTTTCAATTTGAACAGCCTCCAATATGGTAATGTTTCATTTTCTCAAGTGTGACTATCATTCCAAATAAAGAACTTTAGTACTAAAGTAGGTAAAGCATGAAAGTAAATAGTTGGAAGGGAGATTAGTATCATATGATAGTTTTTTGGTTCTATATTTTTAGCACTTACTTCATGTTCAAGAATTTGGGCTATCAGAATCCTTGGTCATTCACATCGATTATGTCGACTATTATATTGAGTATATTGATTCTAAGCTTCGTTTTGGTCTCTCTACAATTCTTTTCCTTCCCGGGAGTATTTATACTATCAGTGATTCCATTAGTCATTCTTACAGAGAAACTTTTCGAGAAATACTTTATTATGTAAGCTTCCCTAAAAGTTGTCCATTTAAAATTAGAGTTGGCTGAGCCCCAAGGCGAAGCATATTTTCTAACTT
>JABSPG010000924.1 GCA_013214445.1 Ekhidna sp.
TTCTGAGGCAAGATCTACTTCATTTATGTCTCCCAAATCAACATAATGATCTCCACCCGTAAATGACAAAGCATTCTCAGGGAAGTTAGCATTGATACTGAAAGTGTTTGCAGCTACATTAGAATTTCCACTGGCGTCAGTGGCCACACCAGCATTTACATCTACTTCCACAGTTCCAGTTGCAATAGCATAGATATCAGCAGAATAATTTGTCCCACTTCCGGAAAAATTCAGTAACTCGCCATTGGTAACCGTAATATCAGAGGCTACAAAATCAGCCACGGATTCATTAAATGTGACGGTTACAGGAAATGGTGCCAAGCTTGTTGTTCCTGATTCTGAACTTGTAATGACCGGTAGCGGTCCGAAAACGTCGGCATCAAACGCGGTAGAAGCCACATATGACGTATTACCAATAAGTGTACCATCATTACCTGCAACTGCATCAATCGCATCTCCAGAAGAATTGTTGAAAGTGTAAGAAACAGCTGGTCCAGCAGTTAAGGAACTGTAAGCATTATCAATAATCTCTTGCTGCGTTCTTGCGATATTCCAAATCCTCACTTCGTCTATCTGTCCATTAAAAGGGAAGGCAATGGGTTCGTTACCTGCACCTATGACCGCATCAATTGCATCCTGCGGGGCATATGGAACTGCTAAGGTTCCTACCAGAGCTCCATTGATGTAAAAATTCATGTTAGTGCCGTCATATACACCAGCTAAGTGAGTCCATTGATCATTGACCACTGGTGGTCCTGTGATTATATTCCACCCAGGGTTCACACCGTCTCCGGTCCAGAACTCCCATTCGTTCATATCACTTGCATAAAGGACAAATCCCTCAGCTACAGTACTCCCATTTCTATCTCGTGACGAAATGACAGATCTAAAGGTGCTATTGCTTCCAGATACTTTGGCCCAAGCCTCCACCGTAAAGACGGAAGGGTTCAGATCAGCGCTGTACGGAATGGTCACATAATCACCTGAACCATCCACTGCAAGCGCATTTTGTGGTGTATCTGTAATTGCAGTGATACCTGGCGATGTTCTCCTATTGGAAGTAGTCATGTTTACCAGTTCGCCGCTGTGTTGATTGCCAGATAAATCCCATAGGAAGCTTCCATCCCCCGCTAGGAAATTCCATGAAGCCACTAAGTTGGTTTGTGGCGATACTAGCTCTGTATCTAAATTATTGTTGATTTCAGTTGAGGTTCTAGCATTATCCCAAATTCGGAAAAAGTCCATTTCTCCATCAAAATTAAAGGCTGGTGCCTCCAAAGGCCTATGACCGATGTAAAGGTCATCTGATCCGAGACCTGTCAGGTCGTTGTTATTGACCAAGGCTACCTCCGTACCATCTACATATATCTTACTCCTAGACCCACTCGCCAATCCTTCATCATATACCAATGCGATATGGTGGAATTGGCCATCATTCGGATAGGTCCCAACTGCAGATGACATGAGATTTGTACCTACTTCGTCACGCATCCAGATTCGCCCATCGCTAAAGATCC
>JABSPG010000925.1 GCA_013214445.1 Ekhidna sp.
TTCGTCAAAGCAATACCTCCTGAAACAGTAATCGCATCAAAAATACCTGTACCGGCATTTCCATCCGTGAAATTGACCGCCTCACTAAAGTTTAATCGCAATTGATCTATGTTACCATCTCCGCTGTTGTCTAACCAGGTGGCAGTAAAAGTTGGAACGGTACCAATGGTTGTAAAGTCCTGTGTCGTATTATCACTGATCCCGACAAAAGAATTAGCCGGCGTTGCTGTATCGTCAATGGCGGTACCAGCGACATTCACGGCATAATTGTTAAGGTTTAATAAGTCTGCCGTTGGGTTAATGGTGACTGTACTTCCCGATATACCTACCTGAGCATCGCCTACAGCTATTATTCTATCGTCTGTATTCGTACCCGTTACATCCACTAAAGTAATATTACCCGTGCCTGCGGCTACTGCTTCGGAAAATTCTAACACTACATTAGTTCCTATCGCAACATCCACCGCACCATCCAATGGCGTTGAAGAGGATGCTACTAGAACAGGAGCAGCTCCATCTGTCGTTGCTGCAGCAGGATAAGCTGCGCTGCTGATTGCAACGGTCGCCTGATCGTCTATGGAAGAAGCAGTCAGCTCTATGTCTGGCGTAGCTCCAGTATCTGGAGAACCACTCTCCGCAATCACAATATCAATCGTATCCTGCTGGAAAGTACTCACAGAAACGCCTGTTATGTCATAGCCCGTAACCTCAAAATCTACCGTATTATCTTCACCACCAGCTCCCCCACCAGCAACAATCGCAGTACTTACCGTCCCTGCATCTACAAGCTCTGACATGAAAACCTTGATGAGATCTATCTCTCCATCACTATCTTCATCCGATGTGACCGCAGAAATCAAAACTGGGGCAGCCTCGTCAGTCACCGCTGCTGAATAGGCAGCATTCGTGTTTGCTGATGTGGCCAAATCTTCTAATTCACCTACCGTCACAGTCAGTGTTGGTGTGGCTTCTGTATCAGGATTGGTCTGCTCAGTCAATGCCAATACGATGTTTTCATCATTTGTAGCGGCAGTCTCAGGTCCAGCTGAAGTAATCGTATATCCTGCCAAACCAAAATCCCCTAGTGCTATCGTGGTAAAATCAAGGAGCTCCGAATAAGTGATTAGTATTTCATCAATTCGTCCATTAGGCTCACTATCTACGGTAACAGCTGATAGCAAAACGGGTGCGGCTCCATCAATTACAGATGTAGGATTAGAAGCATTTGCTACCTCTTGACCTCCAGCATTTGCTACAATGGTGTTCTGAGCTCCTGTAGCATAAGTGATCGTCTCACCAGGATCCGCTGTGCCTGTAACTCCTGAAACATCAAAAGTATAATTCATCACATTGGTAACCGTGCTGTAGTCGACACTACTACCGTTCGTCAAAGCAATACCTCCTGAAACAGTAATCGCATCAAAAATACCTGTACCGGCATTTCCATCCGTGAAATTGACAGCTTGATCAAAGTCTAGTCGTAGCTGATCAATGTTTCCGTCTCCACTATCAT
>JABSPG010000093.1 GCA_013214445.1 Ekhidna sp.
AGGCCTGTGCCAACCTCACCTGACGTCCCTAGATGAGACTGAACAATCATTCCCTGCTGCAGACTAGCTAGCGTTTTTTCATCCATACCTTCTCCATTGTCTACCACGGAAATAGTGGTCCAATTTTGATCACTTTGGTAGGATAAAGTTAGACTGCCTTCCTCTCCAGTGAATTTGATAGCATTTTGTAGTAGGTTTCTCAGAATTACCGTCAAGTGGTCCTTGTCGCACCAGATTTTATCTTCTTGCTTATCATTTACAACGAATTCAATTCTTTTTATCCTTAGAACTTCTCCGAGAATGGGCATAATGCTCTCTACGATCTCGCTTAAATAGAATGAACTAGGTTGTGTTTTAATTCCCTGCAGCTGGGCTTTTGACCAATACAGCAGGTCATTAAGCGTGTTACTAATTTGATCGATTTTCGTCACAAGCCCCTGCTGGTAAATCATAAATTGCTCTTGGTCTTGCCTTAGAGATGGGTCCAAAAGTAGGTATTGTTTCAAAGTGCTCAATGGACTCCTTATGTCATGAGAAATAATGCCAAATAAGAAATTTTTGGTATGATCAGCTTCAGTGAGTTTCTCTTTGTCTTCCTCTAACACATCTATGGCATAGATCAACGATCTTTTGAAGAATACGACACAAAAAAAGACTGCAAAGCAGATTGTTAACCAGTTTATTTCTAAGCCATATAGCTTCTTAATGTTAGCTTCCTCGTTGGAGTAGTAACGAAATGCAATGAAGAACATTCCCGTTACTATCACAATTATTGTGGATGAGACAGAGAATCTTCCATCCAGGAAGAGAAGTGTCATCGGGATGAATATTACCAAAACATATTCTGTTGAAGTGGCAAGATCGAGATTCACCGAATGGAAAAAAATTACGGAAACCACTAGAAAAAAGCCAAGCAGGAACCAGTTCCTAGCCAATTTGTATTTGCTATAACTCTGAAACCAAAGAGTAGGGATGGCGATCAAGTACCCTGATGAGACCACAATAGGTTGAACAACATTGCCAATAATAACATGAGTTAATACGATACTAGAGGTGATTAGGACTGCCACCAATGCTATCTTGTTTAATAGCAAAATTCGCTTGTTCTCAAAGCTGTGAGGCTGCTCGGACAGGCTTCCTAGATTGGCCATGTGTCTTATCAGTTTGAAAACTCGCATATCTTAAAGCTACTTAAAAAGAGGCCAGAGCTGAAATTATTTAAGCGTTGACTTAATTACTATAAAAATAGTTGTATAATTATAATTATAGTTATAATATTGTCTTATGAAGGAATTGACCAAAGCAGAAGAACAACTCATGCAGATCCTTTGGGGATTGGAAAAAGCATATCTAAAAGATATTGTAGAAAAGTACCCAGAACCCGCACCAGCTTACACTACTATTTCGACAGTGGTGAATGTGCTGGTAAAGAAAGGCTTCATTGGGTTTAATACCCACGGAAAATCGAGGGAGTACTATCCCATGCTTTCAAAAGATAAGTATACTCGTCAGTCTGTCAATGGTCTAATGACTAGCTTCTTTGATAATTCTGCCAAGAAGTTTGCGTCGTTTTTCGCAAGTCAAGAGGAATTATCTGTGGAAGAACTGCAGGAAATTAGAAAACTGATAGATGAACAGATTAAGCAGCGGAAATCATGAGTGAAATCTTAATCTACATCGGTAAGGTCATGTTGATTCAAGTACTCTTCTATGCATGTTATCGATGGGCGTTTCGAAACTCTTTGCAGCATGCCTGGAATCGATCTTATTTGATTATTGCTTTGTTATCAAGTTTTTTGATTCCTTTTGTCAAGGCAGAAAAACCGCAAGTTGTTGAAGAGTGGTCTACCGAGCCTGTAATAGTCTGGGTTCAGGAAGCTACCATGGAGTTTGAAATGATTCCCAATGTCACTGTTAGAGATCACTCGGAAAGTTTCGGTTGGCTTATTCCAATGGTCTATTTTGTGATTGTAGCTTTTCTTCTGACCAGATCTGTCATTTACTTATACATCCTTCAAAATATTAAAAATCAATCCGACTATGTAAAAAAACCCTGGTATAAACTATTTAAAACTTCACAGCCTCGTCCGTTCAGTTTCTTTTCGAGCATTTTCATTCCAAGAACACTTTTTGGGTCGGATGCTTTTGATCAGATCCTAGCTCACGAGTGTGTGCATGTCAAGCAACGACATTCAATTGATCGTTTGCTTTTGGATTTCTTTGTTTCGCTGTTTTGGTTCAATCCCTTCATTTATTGGTATCGAAATGCACTCATTGAAATTCACGAATATCAAGCAGATGAAGAAGTTCTGAGAATCTATAACGACCCTGTCGGGTATCAAGAGATTTTGTTTCAACAACTTCAGTCGGCATCATATTCAGGTTTGGTGAGTCATTTCAATTTTAAAATCATTAAAAATCGAATTGTCATGATGAACAAACATAAAAACACTCAAAATAGATGGACTTACTTACTGGTTTTCCCAGTTTTATTGTCTGTTGTTTTTGCATTTTCCTCTAAGGATGCGATTTCTCCAATAGAGGAGGTCGGATTAGAATTGGCTGATAGGTTAGGTCCAGTAAATACATTTGATCTTCCCGATTTTACTATTTCTAAAGATACTTCCGAGCCAGAGGAGGATCCCAATGTACCTTCCATTTTGCCAATAAAGTCGCAAAGATCAATGAGGCTTACGTCTGGGTTTGGTATGCGGATGGATCCTATTTCCAAGACGGAGAAAAGACATTCAGGAGCTGATTTTGCTTGCGCTATAGGGACTGAAATCGTTTCTACGGCAGATGGTATTGTTGAAGTAGCGGAAGTTAGGAAGCGCTATGGTGGTCTTATCATAGTTGATCATGGAAATGGATTTAAAACACGATATGCTCAATTGTCCGAGTTTAAGAGTAAGCCAGGGGATATGGTAGAAAAAGGTCAAGTGATTGCTTTGTCCGGGAATAGTGGTAGATCTACAGGGCCACATCTTCACTATGAGGTTCAGAAGGATGGGAATCGAATAGACCCCATGGATTACATCAAAAACTATCAGCCAGTACCTGTTGGAGTTGGAGGATTTAACGGGTCAGATACATCCATAACCGAAGCTGTGAGACAAAAGGAAATGCTTGTCAAAGAAGAAGCTGAGCGAGCTGCTCTAAAACGCAAACTAGCTGAGCAAGAAAGTAAGCTGCTTAAGTTGAGAGAAGAGGAAGCTTTGCTGCGAAGACAAGAGTCTGCATTGAGGAAGGAAGAAGAACTAAAAGCAAAAGAGAAGGAACTGCTTCAGGCTAGTGAGCAAAACTTAAGACTTTTAGACATTGTTGGAAGCAAAGGGAAAGATCCACTCTACGTTGTTGATGGAAAGGAAGTTTCTGAGGTGTCAGAGCTTAATCCAAGTGATATTGCAGAGGTGACAGTGCTGAAGGGTGATGCAGCGGCTAAAAAATACGGCAAAAAAGGGAAAGATGGTGTTGTTGAGATACGGACCAAGAAAAAGTCTCAAATCAAAAAGAAATCTCAACGCAAAAACATATCCCAGGCTTTCCGGATAATAATTGATGCTGGTCATGGAGGTAAAGATGCTGGCGCTTTACTTGACCATGGGCATAGTGAAAAAGAGGAGGTACTTGCTATTGCATTGGGCGTTTCAGAGGCACTTGCATCGGCGGGGTTTGAAGTTCTACTCACTCGTGACGAAGATGAGTTTCTTTCATTGAAAGAACGTGTAGCTTTCTCTGAAAAAGCGGACTTATTTCTTTCGTTGCATATTGATGACCTTGCCGGAGCAAAAGGCGTTCGTCCCATTTATGATGTTCATGGAGCGTTTGCAGATGAGTCGAGGGTTTTTGCCGAACTGATGAAAGATGCTCTTCTTGGAACTGGTAGATTAAGTGCAGTCGGAGAAGTAAGTGGTAAAAATGGGTACTATGTCCTTCGTGAATCTTCATGTCCGGCTATTATGCTCAATATTTCCGAAGGAGAATTAGCAAACCAAAGAGACATGATTGTTGAGCATATTTCAGGTGCTATTGAATCCGCTATTTAGCGGTAGAATTTTATCTTATTGTCCCGATCGGATTATTCGATCGGGATTTTTTTATCTATACAGGTATTCGAATAACCCCGTCAAAATCTCCGAAGCTCCAATATAAATCCCCACGCCGTATGTCACATGTCTGGCAGATAGGTTTTGGATGGCAAAAGGTAGTCCTCCAATATTGATTGCAGTGAATGCTACGCCTATGAGCAGTGTCGCAAGGAGGCTGAGATAAACATTTCCTGAAAACAAAAGGGTTGAAATCCCGATAAATAGCACCACAAAACTTCTTACAAGAACTGTTCTGAGATCCAGCTTTGTCATCTTTCGACTGATCAGAAACCCGCCGATGGCGCAAAAACCAAGTAGACTGAAAGAGATGATGCTTCCATTCATAAAGAAGCTTGAAAATTTGTCATCAAAATACTCGGGTATAAATTCTACTAAGAAGGCTTTTCCTACTCCTAGCAGGAGGCCCACTATTAGAATGGCGAAATACGAAAGCATGGATTGATTCTTCACTCGATCATTTTGGATCAGGGTTGTTTTTCTCTGGAGCACTTCATTACCTGAGACTTTGTGAAAAATGAATCCTGTGCCACCAATAAGAACTCCACCTACAATGAATGTCAGCGTATCCCCAAAGAAGGTGACTAGACTTACAATTATTGGCTCAAGTGCATACAGTAACTCAGTGACTAAGAAAAGTACTCCCATTACAATCGGAAGTTGTTTCGCAGGCGCAAAGGCTTCAATCATGGAATTGGCAGGACTGATGAATAGGTTCATGCTGATCAGCCAGATTACAATCATAAAGGGAATGATTCCACTCATATCAGCAAGGTGTGAAGTTCCAATGAGTGTGGCTACAATCATAAAAACCATCGCTGTTGCTCCGATCCCAACTGAAAATATGATCATGTGCTTTCCATTTTTCTTCATAATCCTATCAGCGAGCCACCCAGCTAATGGGGGAATAGTCACAAGGATTATTGCTTTGGCTATGATCAAGAAATCGACTAAGTGAGTAATACCAAGATTACTCATTAGAATTGGTTGATACTCGTGGTAAGCGATCCAGCTAATAACCACTGCAGCGTTTAAGGCTGCAAGGCTGTAAACTTCTTTCCATTTTAGAGAGTCTGTATGTCTATTCATGACAGAGATATGGTTTGGAATACGATATGCTTCAAACAGCACAGAGAGTCGAAGCTTGGATTTCTTTCCATGAATTTATTAAAATGAGGCAAAACTTTTGAATTCCTTGTTAGGGAGTCGTGAAAATTAGAGAAGTCGTAACAAAGGAAATCTGACTCAGTTCTTGGTTCAAGTCTTCAAAGCGTTGCGTGAAGTCAAATTGAATTTTACAATAATTGGAAATCACATATCCTGTACCAATGCTTAGTCTATTATCCAAGCTATGTCCTGATCCTGTTGATTCTACTAGAACTTCATTTGAAGAAATCAGATAAAACTCTCTATTGTCTAATCTTTCGCCACTCAAAGGAAAGTCTAAGGAGAATCGGTATCTATATCTATGTGCGAAATCCGTTCTAAATCTTTGCTCAGCCCTAAATCGACTGAGTAACCGGACGGTACTATTCTGGTGTGTGTAAGCCAATTGCTGAGTCAGTCTGTTTTCTGCTGCATCTTCATTGTTTAGGTTACGATACTTATAACCCATCGAAAGCTTCAATTTTGGGCTAACTTTCCTTGTGACAAATTGATTGATTTCAGTAAAGGCCATTTGAATGGAACGGGACTCTTCAATCTGTGTCCTGACAGTTCTGTGACCCATGGAGGTATTCATTTTCCAATTCCCAAGGTTGTAGTTTAATGCTGCGTTGCTCTCCCAAGCGCCATCTTGCGAAAACCCCAGAGTAGTTAAGCCGACCATTACGAATGATGCAAAAATCCTCTTCATTTTAGTATAGGATAAAGTCAGAAGATCTACTTATGATCTTCCTTTTTAAAAGCATTGCACCACGCTCTGAGTATAGAATCTCATAACCTTGCCAGTTTCCGTTTTCCTTAACACTGACTTCAACTTCAAATCTGATTGTGTCGGCCGCCTCTTTGGAGAAAATCGAATCCAGTAGCTTTCTTGAATTCTCCAGCTTGGAGCTATACTGCTTTTGAATCTTTATGATTCGGTATTTGGAAAAGGATGAAAGATGATTTTTGATGGCGATAAGTGTGTTTTGATCTATTTCGCGCTCTTTGATAACCACCTCAACGTCCTGCAACACGCCAAGCGTGTCAAATTCAATACTGTACCTTTTCTTGTTCCAAGTCAGCTTTACTTCGAAAGTAATTGACTTGCCATCTTCTTCTTTATAAAAACGTATATGCTTGCTTTTAGAAAGGTAGGGATCAAGTAGAGAGATTATTGCTGTTGGCAGATCCTGTTTCTTGATACGAGATTCTCTTTCATCCTTTCCTGCTTGGGAGAAGCTAGTGAGCCTAAGTATTATAAGGACACCAATAAGGATTTGTCTTATCATCTTTTTAAAGATCTAATGGTAGAGTTTCTGATTTTACACTTGATGGATTGGTGTATATATTATTTTACAATAATTCGATCTTGTAAAGTGTACCGATCTCAATGTAATTAATCCAATTTAAGATAGGATTTTTACTTCATAAATTGTGAGTTACAATATTATTATTTTGTTATCGTCAAGTAATAAAGCAACATCAGGTCGTTATTTATTAGATTATTTGAATTTTGCATTGTACTGCATAGTGAATTTTAAATTATACCTATTTAGGGGTATTGACATACTCATTGTTTTGTTTTTTTTTACTTAAAATTCGTGATTCACCCTCACGATTGTGATTAGTAAATACCACTACCATGATCAGACATTTGTTATCACCATTCGTCCTAATTCTTGCAGTATTTTTTTCATCTTGCAGTTCTGAGGAACAGGAAGAAGTTGTTATCACTGAATTTGATCAACGCTACATAGGTGTATCTACGGATGAAGGAGCGCTCGTTGGAGTATGGGATATTAGTATCCTCGATGGTGCAATTACTGGCTCTACCACTTATATAGACGGTGAAGAGGCGGTATCGGTAAACCTTAATGGTGCAGTGAAGGGATCGGGCGCATTTGATCTGACTGTGAATTACAGATATGGATACAGTGGATTAATTGAAGGTTTATTAAATGGATATGGTTCGGTTAGTGGTAGTTGGGAAAATTCTGATGGGTCGTTTGGTGTTATTTCAGGGAAAATACTGGAAAATGAATATCAGCTATACAATGGCAGTTATTCAGGAGCAGTAACTAACAGTGATTTCGTTTGGAATTTTACTATTAAGAACGGTATAGCCGAAGGAAGATTTAACAATCAGGCATTTGCTGGTCTTATAGGTTTAGAGGGTGCTACGATTAAATTGCTTGAAGTAGAGGTGTTGGTTGATTCAGGTCCGGTAGTTGTTTCATTCGGGATTACGGAAGAGGGGGAAGTAAGTGGAAACTGGTATCACGCAAATGACACAAGTAGGGGAGGAGTGGTGTCCGGTTCCGAATCCTAGTTAATTACTTAAGACTCATTATCGTAGTAAATTTTGTAGAATTTACGGCCGTCAGGTTCTTCTCCTCTCTCAATTAGTTCTCTGTTTCCGTGAATATAGACATGGAAGTTTTTGTCCAGCTTTAGGACACTTTTAAAGATTCTTGCCTGCTTTTTTACGGAGTTTGAGGCAATCTGAAAATTATCTGAAAGATCGATATCCATCTCTTCCTGATATTGCTTATCGAAAAAACGAAATGAGTTTATGGCTTCATCTTCCTGACCAAATACCGATAGTTCAAATTCACCTTTATCAAAAGTTTCAGCTTCTTTGAAGTACTTTATTGATTTGTTTAATAGATCAATTTGTTCTGTTTTCGATACTTCAAATTCTTCTGGCATTTGATCGGTGATGTAGGTCTTCGTCATTTGCAAGAAGTGATTGGTATCGTTAATGTGATCTTTTTTGAAATCTAAATTGATGAAATCATTCTTCCAGTATACCGCTTCGTTGCTGTTATTATCATATGCCAAAACAGTATAAGGATCTTCCGTGAAAAGAATTAGACAAGCCTTGTCTAGTTTCTTCTCCCCAATACCCTCCTTAAAGAGTAAGGTCGGTTCTTTCGTCCAATCAGGGGTCTCCAAGAATGCGTCTTTCTTTTCAATTTTAAAAATTCCCAATCCATCAAAACTGGTTCCACCAAAAATTACTTCTGAAAACTTCACAATAAATAGTTCTCCTTCCTTTATGTTAGGATGTCTTGAGCTAGTGTTCAAATGAGAGACTATACCGGCAGCCGTATCTTTTAGCGAGCCTTCCGATTCTATTTTTCTTGTCAATTGATAGAGTACGTTCAGGTCAAGATCCACTGAATGTGTAAACTCATAGGTGTTGATTGTACCATCAAAAGGCTTCAAGAAAATACTCTTTAATGTTTCTTCCTCACTGGGAGAAAATTCATGCTGAACTAGATGTTGTTTGTTTTCTGAATCTTCCTTGATTTTTTGAAAATATAATTCCTTGATGCTGGCCCCTTTGTATTCAATCATATTTCGAAATTAATGATCATTACACTATCCGACGTGTTGGTTTAAATCACAGTGTTACAAATGAGGTCAATTGATTCAAACTAGAGAAATTCCATTGAGATCTGTTGTGAGCATCTCAGTCATGCAATCTAAGAATGGTCTCATCTCTTTAAATGTGTTTGACATTTTTTGAGGGAACGCTGGGGCAAATACTTCTTTCTTGGAAAAATCTTTGCGAACAATAAACTGCTTGTATCTGAGTAAGTCAATGTCTGGATGATCCTTTTCAAAACCTCTTGGAGAAGTTTTTAGCTTGGTCCCCAATAGATTCCCAAAGTGTCTCTTGAAGTTTTTCGATTCAATTACCTCTCTAAGTGGATCCGCAAATTGTGAGATTTGATTTCTAAGATGCAACAGGTCTTGAGCATTTGGACCAAAAAAACCTCCCATGACAAAAGAGCTATCTGGACCTATATGGTAATAATAGCTTCCACGTCGTTCCGCTCCAGCCCGGTAGATTCCGCCTCCCCAGTGTGTTTTGTAAGGTGTTTTGTCTTTTTTGAAACGTATGTCCCGATAGATTCTATTCAGACTTTTTTTACCTGTTGGGGTCTCTATGACATCATGCTTCCTTACTTCGGAAAGCAGTTTGTCAGCAAATTCAATCATTTCATTATGAGAAGCGGTATACTGCTTTTTGTGATTTTGAAACCACTCCCGCGTGTTGTTTTTTGATAGATTTTCTAGGAATGAGAATGTACTTTCCATCATCATTATTGGTTTTATTTCTAACCGCTGGTAGGGATAACAAGTTCTAAGGGTAAATCTGATTGCCAAAATATACTGGGGTCCGGATAGTCAGTTTCTGTCGGACAACACAGCCTGTAAATTGTACTTATGCTTTTTGAGAGCTGGAAAGTAAATTTGTTTGTAGCAAAGCCAAGATGCATTACTCTAGTCACAATCTAGTGCGTAGGGATAGCTTATCTGGTAGTCGGTTTAAGGTTTCGATAATTACTAAGTTGTGAAAGAAAATAGTGAAGGTATGTCTGAAAGAGAGTTGGTCAAAAGACTTATGCCATACACAGGTCATTTTGCGAAACCAACGATCGTTTTATTTCTTATCAGCTTAACCATCTATTTCTTGTCATCCTATTTTGGAGCCGTACACTTGATTCCACTTTGGTTGACTTGTGGAATAAATACTATTTGTGCGTATTTGTTATTTACTCCTCTGCACGAGGCAACCCATCAGAATATCAAGGGTCGAAAAATGAAACTAGGTTGGGTTGAAAATACGATTGGGTGGATATCCAGTCTATCCTTGATGGCCCCATTTCCTGTATTTAGAGCTCTGCACATTGTGCATCACAATCACACTAACAACCCAGAAAAAGATCCTGATTATTGGGTGGCATCTAAGACGTTCTTGGGACTGTTTTTGCGATGCATAACGATCTATTTTATTTATCACTACCATTATTTTAGGGATATCAGGGAGTTAAGTAAGGACACGAAGACAAAGAAGGGAATAGTTTCTAGTGCTTTTGCTTTTTTTGGAATGAATTTCATGATTGTCTTTTTTGGGATGCAGTTTGGTTGGGGGTATGTGCTAGCAATTTATGTGCTCCCGGCAATCTTAGCATTAGCATTTTTGGCTTTTGCATTTGATTGGCTTCCTCACCATCCTCATAGTACTCAGCAGAAATATCTTGATACCCGAATTCTTTTGAAGCCTGGCTTGAGTACCATTTTGGTGAGCCAAAATATGCATTTGATTCACCACCTATATTCCGGCATCCCTTTTTACCATTATGCGGATGCATACCAGGTACTGGAAAAAAAACTGAAACAGGAGGGTGCCAGAATTGAAGGTGAAAAGTGAATTTTTTAGTTCAGTGCTGTAACCTTCTGTTTAAGTTATTGATCTGCTTTCTATGGTTAGAAAATTAATAAAGCGTCACGAATTCTTTTTGTGTCTTTTTCTAGGTTTCACCTTCCTAGGATCGGGAATGGCCAAGCTATATGCAGATCATGCTTATTTTGGATGGATAGGTCCAATTTGGTTGGAGGAACGCTTGGAGCCTCACGGATTAGGTTTGTACGCAAGATTTATTGCCTATTCCCAGGTCTTGATAGGATACATGCTTTTCACTTATCGCTACAGAGTTCTGGGAGCTATCATGGCAGTCCCACTAATTGGGAATATTTTGATGGTCACTATTTCCATGCAATGGCAGGGAACTCCGTATATACGAGGATTCCTTTTCTTAATGAATGCCTATATTCTTTTTCGAAATCTAAACTTACTTATACCTATTGTGGGTTTTGAAGGAGGGAAAGCTCAGGTCTTAAATGGTAGAAATACGGTGATCTGGATAATCGGTCTTACTATAAATGTTGCCAGCATACAACTATCTCAATTCTCCATTAC
>JABSPG010000094.1:0-4567 GCA_013214445.1 Ekhidna sp.
TGGACATGGAGTGCTCGATAGCGAGTACAACTACTATTTCGCCACGCATAATATGGATTTCAACAATCCTGCAAATGGTGGTCTTCCCTACACATCACTACAATCACTGATTGACAATATTCCTTCCAGAAACAAACTGCTCATGATGGACACGTGCCACTCAGGTGAATTGGATTCAGATGATGTTGAAGAGGCGCAAGAGGAAGTCAAAAGTCCCGGAGCGGTAGCATTTCGCTCCGCAGGGACGCTTATAAAAATGAAAGAAAATAGCTTCGGTTTGCAAAACACCCTGGAGCTATCAAAATCGCTTTTCGGTGATATGAAAAGAGGAACTGGGGCCACCGTGGTTTCAGCTGCCGGAGGCACTGAGTTTGCAGCAGAAGGGGTGAACTCACAAAATGGGTTATTTACTGGTTGCCTCATTCAGGGGCTCACTACTCGTAGAGCTGATCTAAACCGTGATCGAAGCTATACGATCTCTGAGATTAGGGAATATGTAACTGAACAAGTAATTAGGCTCAGCAAAGGGAGTCAGGTCCCAACGTCACGCGAAGAGAATATTAAAAACGACTTTAGAGTATATTGAGGAATGATTTCAGCAATTCAGAATTCGTGATTAAACTATGAAAAAGCTTGTTTACCTAATCCTATTTGTGACTTTTTATGCCAATTCACAATCTTACACGGTTATTCACACCATTGGTAAAATCTATGATACCTCAAGCGATAGCTACCTAAAAAAGGGATCTAAGATTTCAGAAAAGTCTTCTTTGAAATTCGAAACAGAAGGTGCTCGAGCGGCTGCATTGAGCTCCACTAGAGGGAGATTTGTCATACAAAAAGAAGCGAAAGATGCTTCATCCAATGACATAGCCTACGCTCTCGCCTCGGTTATTTCACCGGTTCGTGGGAAGCTCAGCACAAGAGCTGGCGCAATAAATAATAAACTAGATTTTCAGAAGTATTTTCAGAAAGGATCAATAGCTCTGCTGGGAGAGACCTACAAAATCGATGTTTCTCAGGGTTCATACCCAATCAACGACTCTAAGTTCTTTTATGCCCAGTATATGCTCAATGGCGAATCAATCAATAAAAAGCTAGGAGGTGAAAATGGGAGGATCGTAATGGACATCAGTGAGTTCTTTTCTGTGGATGGCAGTACCATTGATTCAGGAAGTGTGGACGACATCAAACTATTCTACTATGATGTCACGGAGGGTACTTCCACCTTCATTTCAGATATGAGTCTCGTTAAGATTACTGATCAGGAAATAGAGCCATTGCTGCAAGAATTTCAAGCTGATGACGAAGGTTTGCTAGAAATCTTGAATGCCCTTTATGGTAGCGTTTCACAAGACGCCTTAAACGAATTTAGATCATCTAAATAACCTGAGGTGAAAAGGCCGCTGCTTATCTCTTTGATCGTTCTCAATACGTTGATGATGCTCTCATTTACGTTTTACCTGATGAAACTTCCGTGGCTGGCGGGTGATGAAAAGTTTCTTATCTGGGCGACCTCTACCGCACAGTTTGGGATGAGAGAACTTCCTCCCTCAGAAGACTATGCACTCATAAACACTTCTTATGACCTAGAACTGATCGATCGATACGACGAATTTGGGTTTCCGGTCGGTAATCAAGTAGTCACAGACAGGCAGAAACTGTCACAACTGCTCCAAGTCATCAATGCATCAGAAAAAAAACCGAAGTATGTGTTAGTGGACATCCATTTCGTGGACACCACAGCATGGGACAATGACCTGAAGTTTGAATTAGAACAAATAGAGAATGTGATTCTATCTGCTCACATCGGTGAGAAGGGACAACTAGAACCTCCAATATTTTCAAAAGTCAACTACGGCCTATCCGACTACCTTATTGGCAGTGCATTTGATGGTGTTTATAAGTATCAATTGATCTACGAAGATTCATTGAAACTGACACCACTCAAGATGTATGAAGATCTAGCGAAATCAGAGGCAAAGCAAGTTGGGCCGTTTGTGAAAATCGGCGGAAACTACACCATGAACAACTTCGTGATGAACTACCGTCTACTGCAAAAAGACATTCTCAATCAAGAAGCGGGCTTCAACCCGGTCAGCCTAGGGGAGCTTCTTTATTTGTCAAATGAAGACATAGAGGAGTTCCTTTCAAATAAAATAGTCGTGGTAGGGGACTTCTTCGAAAATGATATGCATGAGACAATTTTTGAAATCACTGCAGGGCCACTCATTCTACTAAATGCTTTAATCACCATTCAAGAGCATGATACCATTGTCAATTTCTGGTTCCTACTAATCATGTTGATTGCATATGGTTATTTATCCTACATGGTCTTCTATGATGGAGATTACATTGAAAAAAAGATAGCCAAGTACACTTCGAAAAAGGTATCCAGAAACTTCATCGGTTTTACTAGCTACTTCTTGATGTTGTCAGCACTCTCCATTCTCACTTTCTTCCTCTTCGGAATCCATATAAATGTATTCTTTATTGCGGTAGCTTTCTATTTGATGGATCGGTTGATTCACTTACTTCCAATTAAGTTAAAGCTTTAGATCTTAATACTTTATTATTACTAACTTCAGCTCTATACATGTTTTACCACTAAGCCTATCCTTATGAAAACAAAGAACTTACTCTTCCTCCTCATCACACTATTCATCTTTTCCGGGTGTGGTGATGATGATTCTGTCAATTGTGACTTTGACGAAACTCCAGCATCTGTTGACGCTGCATTTGATGCTTATTTTGAAGCGCTAAGCGATTATTCTCGTGACCCAAGCGAAGCAAACTGCAATGCATACGCTGCAGCAATTGATCGATATATAGCTGAATTTGGACCTTACACTTCATGCCCCGATGCTGGTGAAGGCGTGCAAGCAGATATCGCCAGTAAAGAACAGCAAAAGAGAGATCTATCATGTAATTAAAAAGATAGCAAACTTGGCCTGCCTTGGATTTTCATCATGCCGTGCAGACCTTCTTTTTTTGCCATCTCTCATTTAAAGGTATGATCTTGGTTTTTTAAGAGAACTAATAAGCAAGTGCAAGGCAGAAACAAATGCACGTCAATTGATCGCCATTGATCAACTTCAGAGAAAACAATTCAATTTCTTCAGAAACATTCTTTCTCATAAGTTGAGCAGATTTAGTTTCCATTATATCTCCAACGCTACCAAAACAAGAATCATATAAAAACAAAGAACTTTCTCTTTCTCCTGATCACTCTATTCATCTTTTCCGGGTGCGGAGATGACGATGACTCGTCAGTCGCCTGTGAGAATTTTGAGAACGATATAGGACAGCAAGAAACCGCATTTGATGAAGCTATAGAAAATTTCATTTTCGTTAGAAACACAGAAAACTGTGAAGCGTGTTCGACTGCAATTGATAATCTTTTAGCAGCTTACAAATCATGCGCCGAAGGTATACCGCTTAAAATTGACGAACTTAGGAGGCAAAAATCTGAATTTCCTTTCAATTAAATGTGCAAAAAAGATATGCCTATTGATTATCTGCTAGATGGTTTTCTATCAAGGGTATTATACATAGCCAAATACACTTCCAAAAAGGTGTATAGAAACTTCATTGGCTTCACTAGCTACTTCTTGATGCTGTCGGCACTCTCCATTCTGACTTTCTTCCTCTTCGGAATCCATTTAAACGTATTCTTTATTGCGGTAGCTTTCTACGTAATAGACAGAATATTTCATCTTTCATCCAATCTAGATTCGTCCGATTATTTATGATTTCTATATATCTTTAAACTTGTTTTTACCACTAAAATTTAAACTTATGAAAACAAAAAACTTACTTCTTTTACTTGTCACTTTGTTCATTTTTTCGGGATGTGGAGATGACGATGATGATGCCACTGGTGGAGCAGCTAATGTGAACTGTGCCAATTTTACCACTGAGTTGAGTGATGAAATACAAGCTCTTACTACTGCGGGGACAACTTATTCTTCAGACCCAAGTTCTGAAAATTGTAATGCTTATCTAAGTGCATTAGATGCATACTTTGCAGCAGTTGAGCCATTCATTGAACAATGTGGAAGTGATTCAGACTTTGCACAATTCCAGAGCGGAATAGATGCATTCAGAGCTACTAGAGATCAGATTCAGGCTGCCTGCGGCGGTTAGAAAAAGACAACCATAAAAATAGGAGCCCGATCAATCAATTTGATTGGGCTTTTTAATTTGTCAGTTTCATAGCACCAAAAGGGCAGCAGTGTTGCTTCGATATTTCTAAGCATATCATATTTTTGTCTCATGACTGAAGTACGACACAACTGGACACTAGAAGAGATAGCTGATATCTACAACACACCGCTCATGGAGTTGGTGTTTGAAGCAGCTACCGTTCACAGGAAATATCATGATCCCAAGGAGGTTCAGGTTAGCAGCCTTATTTCTATTAAAACAGGTGGCTGCCCCGAAGACTGTGCGTACTGTCCACAAGCCGCACGATATCATACAGATATCAAGGTACACAAACTTATGGAGGTGGATGAAGTAAGGGCACAAGCCGAGTCTGCTAAAGCAAATGGCGCTTCCAGAATGT
>JABSPG010000094.1:4577-10962 GCA_013214445.1 Ekhidna sp.
GCCGCTTGGAGAGAGGTCCGTGACAACAGAGATTTTGATAAAGTACTAGACATGGTCAAAACCGTGAACAGCATGGACATGGAAGTTTGCTGTACGCTAGGAATGGTATCAGAGGATCAAGCGAAAAAGCTCGCTGATGCTGGATTATATGCCTACAACCATAACATTGATACGTCAGAGGCCTACTATGATGACATCATCTCAACCAGAGAATATGACGATCGACTAAAGACCATTGAAAATGTAAGAAAGGCGAAAATTACTGTTTGCTCTGGCGGAATCATTGGCATGGGTGAATCTGCTGAAGATCGTATGGGTATGCTGCTAACCTTGGCCAACATGGAAGTGCATCCCGAGTCAGTACCTGTAAATGCGCTAGTGCCTGTAGAAGGCACACCACTGGCAGAGCAACCAAGAGTAGCCGCTCATGAACTGATCAGAATGATTGCCACTGCACGTTTAGTCATGCCTGCATCGGTGGTAAGACTTTCTGCCGGTAGAGAAGGCATGAGCCTTACTGAGCAAGCGCTTTGCTTTATGGCTGGTGCAAACTCAATATTTGCAGGAGATAAGCTTTTAACCACACCAAACCCAGATTTCAACGACGACAAAGAAATGTTCGATCTACTAGGGCTGTCTCCAAGAGAGGCTTTCAAGTATGAAAAGAAGACCGAAGAAGTAGAAGCTTAATAACCTTTATCTTACTAATTCGAATAATAAATATGAGTGTAGAAGAGCTTAATAAAAAAGTAGAGCGATTACGAATGGTCACAGATGCAAAAATGAAATACTTGCGAGACCATAGTAAACTACTAGATCAAGCATTTGAAGAACTAAAAGAGGTGACGGAAGACGAACTCGATATCATTCACGATAAAATAGAAGAACTTAATAAAAGAATGGATGTCAATGGGTTATCAAAATAATCTTTGAGCGCTCAGTGAATAGCTATCAAAAAGCACTTGAAGAAAGAAAAAAGCAGCATCTGCTGAGAACGCTTCCCCTCCCTCCAGAGGGGTTTGATTTTTACTCCAACGACTATTTAGGATTTGCCCAATCTAAATCGCTACAATCAGAAATAGAAAAGGCGAATACCAGCATTAAGAAAAATGGCTCGACAGGTTCTAGATTGTTGAGTGGCAATTCCTCCTTTGCATTGGAGGTCGAACAGCAAATTGCAGATTTTCACCAAACAGAGGCTGCAACAGTTTATCCTTCCGGATATACTGCTAACATTGGTCTTATTTCTTGTCTAGCCACGAAAGAAACTACACTAGTCTGCGACGAACTCATACATGCAAGCCTTATTGACGGGGCAAGGCTTGGGGTCTCCAGAAAAGTCAGATTTAGACATAACAGTATCGAGAGTCTGGAAGAAAAACTACAATCCATTGCAGGGCAAAAGCTCGTCATCGTGGAATCGGTTTACAGCATGGATGGAGACATTTGTCCATTGGAGCAGGTAGCTGAACTCTGTACCGCATACAATGCCATGCTGATCGTAGACGAGGCTCATGCCATGGGCGTCTATGGAGAAAATGGAGAAGGACTAGTTCAGGAGCTGAATCTACACAATCGGGTATTAGCAAGGATAGTTACCTATGGAAAAGGACCAGGAATCCATGGTGCAGCTGTTGTTGGCCCATTGTGGCTGAAGGAATACCAGGTCAATTTTTCCCGATCACTGATCTTTTCCACTGCTCCAAATGATCATCAGTTTGCGAGTATATCAGCAATGTATACGTATTTGCCTTTTGCCTCAGCAGACAGAAATAAGCTTCACAAGATTGTAGCATATTTCATTCAAAAACGTAAGGATTCTAAATTTCAATGGGTATCCTCACCTTCGCAAATTCAATCGTTAATTGTACCAGGCAATGAGCAGGTTATTAAGCTGAGTACCGCTTTGAGACAAGGAGGAATCAATGCATTGCCCATCCGCAAACCCAGTGTCGCTGAAGGAAGCGAACGCATTCGGTTTTGTATACATGCCTACAATACCAATGAAGAAATCGACCTACTTTTCCGAACACTCGAAAACTATTTGATAGATTAAGAATTCAATATGAACCAAAAAATAATAGTAGCAGGAATCAGTACTGATACCGGTAAAACTGTGGCTTCAGCCATTCTTACCAAAGCATTACGGGCCGACTACTGGAAGCCTGTTCAGGCGGGTGATCTGGATAACACCGATTCCCATAAAGTGAAAAGATGGAACCCACAAGTAGTTATTCATCAAGAAGTCTACCGACTGAATCACCCCATGTCACCTCATGCTGCTGCTAACCTGGATGAGATTCAAATCGATGATTCCAATATAGTCCTTCCTGAAACATCGAATAATCTGATCATTGAGCTTGCAGGTGGGCTAATGGTTCCTTTACGAACTGATTATTTAATGGTAGACTGGGTAGCCAAAAGTGGACTTCCTGTCATTCTGGTATCAAACTACTATCTCGGAAGTATCAATCACACCTTACTTTCATTATACCTACTGAAACAACGCGGAATTCCTCTACTTGGAATCATATTCAATGGTAAAAAGGTGGAATCAACTTATGACGTAGTTATGAGGAGATCAGGAGCTAAGTGTTTGTTGGAGATCGATCAGGAGGAAAGCATAAATCAAGAGGTAGTGGATAAATATGCTAGGCAAATGACCTTGGTATAGGAGCTTTGGATTACCATTTAACAGCAATCTTTCCAATCGACTTGCGGGAGGCGAGAAAATCATGTGCTTCCGCTAATTCAGAATGATGAAACTCCTTTGCAACTACAGGCGCTAAATCTCCCTTTCTTGCAAGATCAACCACTTCCTGAAAACACTGCAACGAGATATCTCGCCTGTTGTCAGTGATTCTTAGCATGTTTACTCCAACCGTAGACTTAGAATCTACCATAAATTTTATGGGACTTATCAATCCAAATCCTAATAGGACCTTGAGTAGTTTGAAAATGTTTCCTTTTGCACTAGTCAGTTCCGCCGCTCCAAGCAGGACCAAGCGCCCACCACTATTCAAAAGCCTGTAGTCCTTCTTCGAAGAGTTTCCACCGATTGCATTAAATGACACATCGACTTTGCCGGCAAGGCCAATTTTCTGAATCTCCTTGAAATAATCTTGTGTCCGATAGTCAATTGCATGATCCACTCCGATTGATTTGAGGAAATCAATCTTGCTTGAAGATGCGGTTCCAATTACCGTGCAGCCTTTTCTTTTCAAGAGCTGCACCAATGCTATACCTAAACCCCCTGCCGCAGCATGTACTAAGACTCTCTCACCTTCTCCGACATGAGTCGCCTTATAAACAGAGTAATGAGCCGTCGTATACTGAGTTGCAAGTGCGCATGCTGTACCAATCGACCATTCTGCAGGGATCTGTACCACCTCAGAGGCATCCACCAAAACATGATCGGAATAACCGCCGAAGCGTGTGAAAGCTACAACTCGATCTCCAATTTCTACTCCTTTCACCGCATTTCCAACAGCCTCGATGATTCCCACGTTTTCATAGCCAATTACTGCAGGTAGTTTGGGGCAATCCTGATACATCCCCAATCGAGCCATAACATCTGCAAAATTTAACCCAAAACCTTCTGACTTAATCAAAACCTGGTTGTCATTGGGCACCAATGAGTCAATTTCACGCAGCTCAAACGCTTTGTTAGAGGGGCCGTTCTTTTTTAGAAAGTATGCTTTCATATCAGTATCATTCCTTTGTTAGGAAAATGATGCTCAAGTTATGAAAACGATTGCTATTACTTTTATGAAGTTGCTTATACTGCCATTTCAACTATAATTTTGACTTAATTCCTTCTATTGAATTAAAACTACGATGATCGATAAAGAAGACCTTTCGTTTGATCAAACCCACATTTGGCATCCCTATACTTCGCTGACCAAGCCACTGCCCACCTATCCCATCAGCTCGGCCAAAGGAGTTAGGCTGATTATGGATGATGGACGAGAATTAATCGATGGAATGAGTAGCTGGTGGACGGCCATTCACGGATATAATGTTCCAGAACTCAATGAAGCTGCCAATCATCAACTAAGCCAGATGTCTCACGTGATGTTTGGGGGCATCACTCACAAACCAGCCATTGAGCTTTGTAAGAAACTCTTAGCCATTACTCCAAATAACTTGGAAAAGGTATTTCTGGCGGACTCTGGATCAGTTTCGGTGGAAGTGGCTATGAAAATGGCTATTCAGTATCAGCATGCTAAAGGAAGTGCAAACCGAAGAAAATTCAAAACCATTCGCAATGGTTATCACGGAGACACTACTGGAGCAATGTCAGTTTGTGATCCGGAAGGGGGCATGCACCACTTATTTTCCGATTTTGTTCCGAAACATATCTTTCTGGATCAGCCAAGAAAAAGGTTTGATGAATACTACGACGAAAAAGAGTTCCGTGAGCTTGCTCAGTTCTTCCGCTTAAATGCTGATAAATGTGCTGCATTTATTCTCGAACCGATTGTGCAGGGCGCAGGAGGTATGTGGTTCTATTCTCCCGATTACTTGAAGAAGATCAAAGAGTTGTGCGAACAACATGATCTCCTTTTAATCGCAGACGAAATCGCCACCGGGTTTGGAAGAACAGGAAAAATGTTTGCCTGCGAACATGCCAATATATCTCCCGATATATTATGCGTAGGAAAAGCACTGACAGGTGGATATATGACCTTGGCCGCAACATTAACAACGGAGCATGTCGCTGATACTATTTGCCGAGGCGAAGCAGGCGTATTTATGCATGGTCCCACTTTTATGGGTAACCCATTAGCTTGCGCAATAGCGAATAGAAGTTTGGAATTGCTTACTTCCTCTCAATGGGAAGACAAAATCAAAACGATTGAACGTCAGCTCAAAAGAGAGATTCTGCCGATAGCCAATTCATTGAACGTGAAGGATACAAGAGTGCTAGGAGCAATTGGAGTGGTTGAAATGAAGGAGAACGTAGACGTACCAAAAGCTCAGAAATTCTTTGTAGAAAATGGCGTTTGGATTAGACCATTTAGAAACCTAATCTACATCATGCCTCCATACATAATCGCTGAAGAAGAATTAAGGAAGCTGACTCACGCCATTTCAGCGTATGTTCAAAGCAGTTAAAACTACTCGAACTCCTGATGCAGCATAGCTATTCCTTTGTCATCCATCTCATTAGATCCATAGATCAATTTTTCAAGCTCCAACAATTCCTTGCCAGCTACTTCGGTATTGAACTCTACTAGGCTAGTGTCAATATCCTTGTAGCCCATGTTCCAACTCGGAAAAACCTTCTGATCGATTGGTTCCAATAATTCCAGTTCACAATCGTAGTGCCTTGGGTCTGTTTTAATCTTATCGTACAAGGATTCGATGTATTCCTTCTTGCCTTCCAAATACTGGAAGAAACTGTTATTTGAATGTACCAATACTCCAGAAATATCCGCTTTTGGATTATGCCTTTCGCAAGCTTTCAAAATATCCTGAATATCAGCATCGGTAGTGCTTTCTGCTCTTTTACTCTTGTAAATTAAACGGTGTAGTGCCATACGCTTTGTGTGTTAGTGTGTAAAGATTTTAAAACTCCACAAGTAAGGCAGTAAGGGAATCCTTTACTTTCTGATGTAAAACAAAAAATCTTTAAGTCGAACCCGTAACAACCTTTTTCAGCGACTCGATCAGAATCTCAATCTCCTCTTCAGTACTCATTGGTCCGAGGCTAAACCTAAGGGTTCCGTTCTCACTAGTGCCAAGTACCTCATGAGCTAAAGGGGCGCACTGAAAGCCCATACTCCCTTTAATTTTGTGTTCTGTCCACAGAAGTGAATTCAAGTGCAAAAGGCTTATCTCATTGCTACTTATGGATACTGCTCCGGTATGATGAGCGCATGAAGCAGCCCCTACCACGCTAAGTTTTGGTACAGTCAGTAGCTCTTCTCGTAAGGTCTTAGCTAGTCTTATTGCCTTTGTGGAAATCGTCTGGAAATCTTGATGCTGCAACCATTTAATACCTGCGCTTAGACCAGCAATCGTGATCATCGGCGCAGAGCCCACATCGCAGTAGGATGGAAAAGTATTAGCCTTCTTTTCTCCCGGTACTACTTCGCAAGCAGCACTTGGACAAATCATCGATACGCGTTCAGAAATATAGAGCCCTCCGATACCTTGAGGACCTAGTGGACCCTTATGACCTGCAAAAACAAAGAAGTCTGGATCAAGATCCTTTATACTGATTGGGATCACCCCGGCTGTCTGTGCACCGTCGAGTAGACACATTGCACCATATTTTCTTGATAGGATCAATACCTCCTCATAGGGTAAGATTTCTCCTGTCACATTACTCGCCATGGTGATCGCTACCATCTTGACCCCCTTCTGCAATTCCTTTTCC
>JABSPG010000095.1:0-4383 GCA_013214445.1 Ekhidna sp.
AGGCAACTTTATCTCTTTGGGTCAGATGTTTTCTGGAGATCATCCTTTGCTTGATAAGGCATATAGTCCAGTTACTGTGCGATTTCTGATGCTTCAGGCTCATTATGGCAGCCCAATAGACTTCTCAAATCGGGCGCTTGAGTCTGCAGAAGTGGCGTCTAATAAGCTTTTGAAAGGGCTAGATGTAATCAAAGGCATTGAGCAAAATAAATCAGGGTCTGTGGATGTATTGCTTTCTCAGCAAGTGAATGAGAAATGTCAGGAGTGCTTTAAAAAGATGAACGATGATTTCAATACTGCGGAGGTCATTGCATGTCTCTTCGATCTGTTGGCAAAAGCTAGTACTATGAAACAGCAGGGGATCGGCCTTGATGAAGATTCCCTACGGAATATGCAGAGAACCTACAGAGGTTTTTTGACCGAAGTGCTCGGAATCACCCTAGTAGAAGAATCTAAATCGCAGCTTCTCCCTGAAGTGATCGACCTATTAGCAGAAGTGAGACAGGGTGCTCGTTCCAAAAAGGATTTTGAACTCTCAGATTACATTAGAGAGCGTTTAGAGAATCTGGGTATTCAAATGAATGATGGTAGTAAAGAAAGTACTTATATGATCAATTAAATCTATGATTGAAAAGTAGGTTTGGGGATGAAGTGTAAGCTTTACAAAACGATTACTTGGGACATTTACTGGATAGACTAATTAATTCAATACCGACATGGACAAACTTGCTTTTGTGATCAAGGATGCTAAGTTGTTTTGATTAGCACAGTACGAGTAGTTTTTGTGTCTGAAGTGCTGTAAATTAACCACCATTATCTAACCAATCCATACATGATGACCAACAAAAGAATCCAATACTATGCTGTCTTTTCCCTTATTTTTCTTCTGACTTTTGGGTGTACCTCAAATCAGCAAGCAGAAACGGCGGAAGAAGAAGAGACGGAAGAACAAATGATGGCGCGTGCGCTTGAAATTCATGATAGAGTGCTTACCGTTGATACGCATGCGGATACGCCACTCCGAATGATTGAACCAGGTTTTGATATGGCAGAACGCCATGATCCGAACGAGACAGGTTCTAAGGTAGACTACCCTCGAATGAAAGAAGGTGGGCTAGACGCGATTTTCTTTGCCACATTTGTAGCGCAAGACATCCGAGACGATGAAGGAAACAGTCGCGCAAAGGCACTTTGTCTGCAGATGATTGACTCAGTGATTGCCTCTACTGAGAAAAATTCTGATGTAGTAGGTTTAGCACTTGATCCTGAAGATGCGTATGAACTAGAAAAAGAAGGAAAGCGAGCCATTTATATCGGAATTGAAAATGGTTATCCAATCGGATCTGATGTTTCTAACGTAGAACTGTACTACAACAAAGGAATTCGATACATCACACTAGTACATTCCTCAAACAATGATATTGCTGACTCTGCGACTGATGATGACGGACCAGAGCATGGAGGAATCAGTGAGCTTGGTGCTGAAGTAGTAAAGGAAATGAATCGATTGGGTATCATGGTGGATGTTTCTCACGGGAATGATAGTGTTTTCTACGATGCGATAAGTTTGTCAAAAGCACCAATTATTGCCAGTCACTCCAATGCGAGATCTGTTACCGATCATAAACGAAACATGTCCGATGAGATGCTGAAATTGATGGCTGAAAACGGAGGCGTTGTGCAGCTTACGATGCTCTCTAGTTACCTTCGAGTTGCGCCAGCAAATCCAGAGCGAGATTCTGCTGTAGCTGTTCTCAGAGATGCTAGAAAGCCAGCAGGTGAAATGACGCAAGAAGATCGCGAAGCATATCGTGCAGCAATGGAAGAGATCGATGAAAAGTACCCTGTGAAGCCAGCAAATGTGGGACATGTGGTAGATCACATCGATCATATTGTAAAAGTTGCCGGAATTGATCATGTAGGAATTGGTTGTGATTTCGATGGAGGGGGAGGAATCGATGGCATATTTGACGCTAGCGAAGTGATGAATATTACCATTGAATTAGTCAGAAGAGGATATACCGAAGAGCAGATTCAGAAGATCTGGGGAGGTAATATCATGCGAGTTTTCAACGAAGTACAAGCTGTTGCTAAACAAATACAGACTGAAGCTGCGTCTTAGGTGGTAAAAAAAAGTACCGTTAGCAAATTACTGTTTGTGTTGTTGCTGTGTGGACATTTTGTCCATGCTGGTGTCCATCCGCTAAGGTTATCCCTTTGCGAAATTGAATATGCTGAGGACAAGCAACTATTGACAGTTAATCTCAAATTGTTCTTAATGGATGTCAACGAAGCGTTGGTATTCGATCCAAATAGCAATGAGTTAGCGTTTTGCCAGCCTGATGAATCAGAAGATGCAGAACGCTTACTCATGGATTACCTAAATGAATTCTTTTATCTGAAGGTCAACGACCAGTTGATTGATCTGAAAATTAAAAGTAAAAAGCTCAGTGGGGAAGGAGATAACGTCGCATTGGGTGTCTTTTTTGAACATAAGCAAAACTCACCAATTAAGTCACTAGAAATCAAGAATGCGGTTTTTACGGACTTATTTTTTGATCAAAACAACGTTGTTTACGTCTATGTAAACGATGAATCAAAGAGTATGATGCTGAACAAAAAAACGACTACACATCAATTAACCTTCTGAAATGCATCCGTTTCCTTTTTATCTGCAGCTAGGCTTTGAGCATATTTCCAATCTTGCAGGATATGATCACATCCTGTTCTTGGTCGCATTATGCGCAGTTTATAAACTGGAGCAGTGGAAGAAGATCCTCATTCTGGTGACCGCTTTTACCATTGGTCACAGTGTAACTTTGGTTTTAGCTTCATTTGGAAGCATTGCCATTCCCTCTAGCATTATTAAGTTTTTGATCCCAACGACGATATTTCTCACCGGGATTCACAATGTGGTAAGTAGTCAGCCTAATCTTGAATCGTCTAAAATGTGGAGGAGCTACTTGATGGCACTCTTTTTCGGATTTATCCATGGGATGGATTTTTCGAACTACTTCAGAGCCTTACTGATGAGTGATTCGTCCATTATGGTGCCATTATTAGGTTTCAATATAGGGATCGAATTGGGGCAGCTTCTAGTGGTCTTCTTTATCGTTTCGATAGCCTTTATTCTGTTGAATGTAGTTCGAGTAAAGCATCGGGAGTGGAACCTCTTTATCTCTGGTGCTGCTGTAGGAATGTCTTTAATCTCCATGTTTGAAAACAAGTTTTGGTAGGGAGCTACCAAAACTTGCTTCAATAACTTACTTAACTGGAACGTTCTGCAAAAAGAAGTTATTGATCAACGTATATAAGTGTTTACGTGTATTCTTCCCCTCATATATTCCATGTGATCTGTTAGGATAAGACATCATTTGAAATTGCTTATTGTGTCTTATCAGTTCATTAATAAGCATTTCTGTATTCTGGTAATGCACATTGTCATCGCCAGTACCATGTATCAATAGCAGCTTGCCTCTAAGATTTTTCACATAGGTTACGGGTGATCCTGCAATGAAATTTGTTTCATTTTCCTGCGGGAGACCCATGTATCTTTCTTGATAGATATTATCATAGGTCAGTTGATTTGCAACTGGCGCTACAGAAACTCCTGCTTTGAAAATCTCCGGAAATTGGAAGAGCAAATTCAGCGTAGAAGATCCACCTCCGCTCCAGCCCCAAACACCAACTCGCTCAGCATCAATGTATGGCATTTTAATGAGCTCTTTGGCTGCTAGGCCAAGGTCAGCGATGTTTATTCGTCCTATTTTCTGATAGATTGATTTTCTCCATTCAGAGCCCTTCAGACAAGGCGTGCCCCTCGGATCAATAGAGATCACAACATATCCTTGTTGGGCTAAGAATATATTCCATAGTCCTACGAAGGAATCGGTAGCCATAGCTCCAGCTGGCTCTCCGTAAACATTAAAAATCACCGGATACTTTGCTCCTTCATCGAAATTGATTGGCTTAATTATCCTAGCATCTACTAAAGTGCCTTGCTCTGTTTCGACTTGCTGGAAATCAACATTTGGAAGATTCAGGGAGGCCAATTGCCCTGCATAAGTCTCATTTTTGACAAGTGTTCGTATGATTTTATGATCTGGAAGCGAAATCAACGAAACGGTTATAGGGGATAGCGCACTGGTATACGTGTGAAGTGCATATTTCCCATTCGGTGATACTTTGTATGTATTCACTCCGTCAAAATTCGAAGGAGTAAGTCTTCGGTCTTTCTTTTTTCCTTTTAGATCTACGGAATATAGATATCGATCTGTGGTGTTTTCTGGAGAGGAATGAAAGTACAACAGCTTGTTGTTGTAACCGGCGATGGATGCAACATCATAGGTGCCACTAGATACCAAAGTTGTAGACCCATCAATT
>JABSPG010000095.1:4393-10956 GCA_013214445.1 Ekhidna sp.
TCGGTCATTCTGAGTACAGATTTGCCTCCTTCTACCAGCTTGAGGTCATTATCTCCATAGCTTGTATTTGATTTGTCAGGATACCTTAGATCCACCCAAGTGTCCTCCTTTTCTTCGTATAAAATGGAGGCCTTATTCGTTGAAGGTCGATATATCCAGATCTTCAAGTGATTCTGCTTTCTATTGAGTTGCTGAATCATCAGCTGATCATCATCGATCCACTGAATTGCAGGTAGATAGTTTTGGATCGTGCTACCCTCTAGTTCAATCCAATTGGTTTGTCCAGTCTTCGTGTCTACTAATCCAATTTTAGCCGATGAGGGATCTTGCCCCACTTTAGGATACTGTATTGGGATGATCTTAGAGTAAATTGAATCCGTAGTATTGATCATGTTGAAAACACCGATTTCCGAGGCGTCCAGTTGCCAGTAGGCAATTTTTGAAGCATTGGGACTCCACCTAAAGCCATCTCGACAGCCAAATTCTTCTTCATATACCCAGTCAAACGTACCGTTTATAATTTCCCTCGTGCCATCTGACGTTAGTTGAATGACTTCTCCTGTTGCAAAATCTTCTTTGTAGATATTGAAGTCGACAACATACGCAACGAAGCGATTGTCATTCGAGAACTTCGCAAACATTAGCGAGGAGGAAGCAAAGTCTTTCCCTATTTTGGAGAGTTTGTTTGTTGTCAGGTCATACACCCAGTAGTCCCCTTTTGTATTCGAACGCCAGACTCTCTTAGAGTTGGTGAATATCAGCACTTTGGTTTCATCATCGGACATAGAAAACTCCTCTATGCTTAAAGCCATACTTTGTCCAGATGGTGTCAATTGGTCTGCTGAGAGGAAAGTTGTCCTATCATCACTGGATGAACTGTATTTGATCATCTCATTTTCTCCAGAATCATTTTTTTCAACGATAATGTATGATTCACCCTTCTCTATCCACCTGACTGGTGGTTGATAATTCTGCCTAAACTCTCCTGAATAAATACGATCCAAAGATAGGAGAGAGGGATCTTCAGTGTCTTGCGCCCATACCAGAAAAGTAGATATGGAAAGTATGAAAAGTATGAGATATTTCTTCATTGGTAATAATGTTATTTGCTGGATTAAAGTAGCACAAATATCAGTCATGATTTGCTTCTAGCTACCATCTCCCAGTGAAATCTTGTTGCTATCTATTGGCTGGGATTCGTTGTTTTAAGAGCGTAGGGATACTCTTTGAATTGGGAGTCTCTAGATGATTTTCAGGACTAATTTGTGAAACTGCAATATGGCTTTAATCGGGTTAGACTGAAAAATTGTGGATTATCTCCTAAAACCTTTACTACGTTTGTTTGATCTGGAAAAAGCTCCATCAAGTATCCTGCTTCCAGATAAAATGACTTCCAGATTTTTGGTGTTTCTACTTTGAACGTAATCCAAAAACTATCTTCTTCCTCATGAATATCCTCAAGTGAAAGCTGAATGGGTTGTTCGTTTATCTTGAAATCAATCTTTTTTAGAAAGTAGCCTTCAATTGAATTAGCATCATTTTGTATGGCATCCTCCAGGTTGTCCATAAAAACTTTCACTTTCAATTGTTTATGATCTACTTCAAGGACAGAGATGTAAATCGCATGATCAGCTGTCGGTGTGCTGAAGAGAAAACAAAGAGGGATTAAAAAATTTAGAAACATGGAGCTAAAATCTGTTGATTCATGTGTTTAGTAATCCCTCTTTGATCCATCATTGACTATTCCGCATTCAATTCTGGTAATAAGCGATCTGCTTTGTAGATGTATTTTAAGGCAGCAGCTATTCCTCCGGAATGTACCGATACGGTTCTGTTGTATTCATCATCGAAGATGAAGTAGCCAGGAAGACTTTCAATATTTCCGTCAAAGGCTAGTCCTACTACTTCACCATTTTGATTTATCACAGGGCTACCAGAGTTCCCTCCAATGATATCTGTCGTACTGACAAAGTTTAGAGGTGATCTTAGTAACTCTAGCGGTGGGTTTTTCCATCGCTCAGGTAAATTCCAAGGAAATTCTTGGTCATTGCTGTAGTGCCTGTCGTAAAGTCCAAAGTAGGTTGTTTTATAAGGAGCAGTAGTGCCATTGTAGTCATATCCTTTCACTACCCCATCTGCTAGCCGAAGTGAAAAGGTAGCGTCAGGGGGACTACTTAAACCAGAAGCCTGAAAAGAGATACTCATTACCTGACTCTGCAATTCACTATTAGATCCACCAACTCTACTTAGGGTCGCTCCAGCTTCTTTTAGTCTCTTTGGAAACTCTCCTGCGAAAGCAATTAGTGGTTCTTTATCTAATTTATTTGCTTTCAGCTTGAAGAACTTCTCTGGCTCATTTAGCAATAAACTTTCTTTCATTACTGTTTCAGCCTTTGCCTGTGGTTCCATACCATCGAGCAGCTGATCGACATAGTCTTGTCGTGAATGCTCAGCCAACTCAATCAATAGTGCTGAGAAAAGCGCTTTTTCAAGATTGACATCCATTCCTTTAATTAGCCCCTTCAACGACTCTTGACTGTTGCTGACAGCTGTATCATCTTCAGCATTGAGTGCTGTTTGGTATTTATCTAGCTCATGAATAATCTGATTGACCTTGCCTCTTAGTCCATTTGGGCTTAGGAAAATGGCTTCCGCATAATACTTAGTAGCTTCTTTTGCATTGTCTTCAATTTGTGACCAAGGATCATTTTCTTGATTTGCGTTTTTTCTCAATTCCTCTTCCTTCTTAGCTTTTTTAGTCATTAGGTAAGGATCTTTCAGACCTTTAAGTCTTCCACGGTAGGCTTTTTCTGAATTACTTAAGCTAAAGGCAAAATTCACGATGGAATCTTTTTTGTAGACGTCTTGCTCTTGCTCTGCTGCGACTAAAAGAATTTCTTTTCTATTGGAAACAAGTGATACGATGGCCGGTGCAGTCACGTCACGCTGGTAGTACAATTGAGCCATTGTTTGGTACCGTCCTGTACTCCCTGGATTTCCTACAACAAAAACAGGATCGTTTTCTGCTGCCCCAGCAGGGTTAAATTCGAAGTAGTTGCTAGGTCGTAGTGGGTTCCCGTCCTCATCGTAGGCACGGAAGAAAGTGAAGTCAAGGTTGTAACGAGGATAGGTGAAATTGTCAGGATCACCGCCATAGTATCCTAGGGGAAGCTCAGGGTATAATACTAGTCGAACGTCATTGTATCTTTTGAAGCCGTATAGTGAATACTTTCCTCCGCTGTAGAACGTTCTCGTTTCTAGTTCCAATCCTTCCCATCCGGCTTTCGTACTGTAGTTTGTAGTGATTACGCTGAGTGCAGAATCTACTTCGAGGTTGCTACTAGCTACTTCCTCAGTGATATCGGCAATCATCACCATTTGATCAACGAAGAGATCTGGAACTTTACGCTCATCTTCTAAATTCTCGGCGTAGAAACCATTTTCATCAAAGTTTTCACCTTCATTCATCACCGAAGCGACCACACTCCTTGAACAGTGGTGATTAGTCATAATCAGGCCATTCTCTGAGATAAAGGATGCCGAACACCAACTAGCAAAACGAAGTGCTGATTTTCTGATATCATCCATCCATTCCTGAGTAGGAGTAAAGCCGTAAGCTTCTTCAAAATAGGAGACAGGTGGATTTTCAAAAGTCCACATTTTTCCTTGATCAAATCGTCCAGGTTCAACGTTTTCTAAGTTCGTTTCTTGTTGGGCATAAAGTACTAAAGGGCATACAAGAAGAAGGGTAAATACGTGTTTCATTCTTTCAAAAAGTGGGTTAAATAGCTAAAGGTTTTTTACAGCGAAAAGATAATGCAATTAAGTTGCATTTAGCACTCAATAAATAGGCTCTGAGCTAAAGGTTTTGTATTTTATTTCAGTCATTCACAAAGAATATCTGTCGTTTACAAAGTTTGATTACACATTTTCAGAATTCCTTAAGTCCTCCTATTTATAACATATAGTGTAATTATATAGATGAGCACTATTGCGAATGGTATAATTGTAAATCTATGGGCGGGAACTAGGTACCACAGGGCTAGTACCACTGCTGTTCTGGCAACTGAATGAAAAATACCAACCCAATGCTTTATGATCCAGGAAAATGGCAACCACATCAGTCCCGTCAGTATTCCAACAGTCAATGGTAGAGACGAGTGATCTAGCAGGAAGAATGGAATGGCGATAGAGTAGACTAGTACTGCCTGACCTACTGCGAAGAGGAAAAGAGCATCAAATTCATTCTTTAGCTTGTCCTTTTTGAGAAAGTTTTCTCCTGTAAATCGAGAAAGGAATAATCCGAGGTAGACAATGTTTCCTGTTCCAATAAAAATCGCCCAGATGGTGACAAATTCTGAAAAGAATATGCTGATTAATCCGATAGCAAACCAAACAATCATTCCAGCTAAGGGCGTAGCTAGAAATTTACGGTTAGAGAATTCGTTTCGCTGGACTTCAAGTGTTCTTAACTGACTCATTTTGCTTTTTTTCTACTTCGATCCAAAAAGTGATCAATTGTTACAGCACTACATTTATTTTTTTCATTTTGTCTAAGATCTGTTTTGTATGAATACAATGAATGCAAGCAAAATTGTGAGCCTTTTTTTGAGAATAATTTTTAATGCTCAGGCACATTTTTCAATCGAAGTTTTTATGTTTGCGTTCCTTTTTCAGGAACACCACGGAGAGGTGGGTGAGTGGCTGAAACCACATGTTTGCTAAACATGCGTGCGAGAAATCGTACCGGGGGTTCGAATCCCCCTCTCTCCGCAGATTGGTTGCGTAGCTCAACTGGATAGAGCAGCTGCCTTCTAAGCAGCAGGTTCGGGGTTCGAGTCCCTGCGCAATCACAATCCTAACCCGATTTACTCATAAAATCGGGTTTTTTTGTGCCTATGGAATAGTAAATCGTCTATTTCAGGCTTTAATCGCGATATGGCCTCTCGGGTTTATTCCTAACCACTCCGGCAAATTCATGTACCGTTTCAATACCGCTCCATGTACCGTTTTATACCGTTTGGGAATTTATGCGAAAAAGGCAGATTACTTGACTTGCTGAGATACAGGTGAGATCGTACTTTTTTCTTTGCTGAAAAGATAAAAATGATGGAGTTGCGACAAGTAGAGCAAGTATTGTCACGTAGTAGCGGACAGTCACAACTGAGTTCGGGTTTAGTACAAAATATCGGTCATGAAGATGAGGAAGGAATCGAACAGGTATTGGGTCTTAGTGGACGAGTTTTGCACGATGTATCCAGGCATATTCCTTCGCGACTACTGGATATTGCTCGGCACATTTTTTTGATTTTGCAGATCATTCCTGATCTTTTGGATGATGATGATTATTTGTTTACGTGATCAATGAAACAAGAGAAAACCAGGATGTCTACTTTGATGACTTGAAAATTACCCATGAGAGTCCAGCTGCCAGTTTCAAAGTAAGCCAGATCAATGAATACTATCCTTTCGGACTACTGACCAAAAACAGCTGGAGAAATCCTGGATACGAAGACCCAGGCATGAGCTATCAATCATACTACGCAACGTATGATAGCCTAACCGAGTACAATGATTTCTTTCTGCGAAATTATGAACCCGCCTTAGGTAGGTGGTTGCAAAACGATCCATATAGTCAGTTTGTTTCTCCATACTTAGCTATGAATAATACTCCTCACGTTGGTGTTGATCCTGACGGAGGCAACTGGCTTTCTGCAATTGGGGGTGCGCTATTTACAGGATATACAGCAGGATTAATTTCCTCAGGAGGTATTCTTAATCCTTTCGACTGGAGTAGAGAAGATTTGAATTGGGCAGCAGCAGGTTTTGCAGCAGGCGGGCTTTTGTTTGGAACAATGACAGATTTGAAGGTATCCGGTGGTGCAAACAAGGGTATTAGAGGATCAGATGGTTTAAGAAATGCTTGGTCTTTAGAATGGAGTGATTTTGCATTGGGTATTCCGAGAGCAATGAGTTCTATATTAAGTGTCTTGGAACCAAAATTACACATCGACAATTTTATTATTGATGAAAAACTTAAAAGGCAATTTGAATTGACTTTTTCGCAACTTGATAATATTAACAGATTTGTACGAAAAATTAATAAAATCAATAGGAATGGAGGTGTAACAATTAGTTCAACCATTTTGCCTAAAAACAATGGTTATAAACCATATTTTAATGAAATCTTCTGGGCTCCATATGATGCGGCTGTTCTAAAAGATGGCTCTATTCAATCTCCAGGTTTGCTTCTTATCCATGAATTGATGCATGCTCATCAGCTAAGTAAAATTGGATATGAAAAATTCATGAGCAAAAAAGAAGTAGATGACCCCTTATATACAGATTTGACCGAAAAGTACGCCACAAAAAAAACCAACCAGATTACTAGAAGACTTGGTTTGCGTAATGTATCACATAGGGTGGGATATAAGCCTGGAGATTTTGAATACAGTATTAGAACTTTGGACCCTTTAAAAGCTGATTTTGTAAGCTTCCCTAAAAGTTGTCCATTTAAAATTAGAGTTGGCTGAGCCCCAAGGCGAAGCATATTTTCTAACTTT
>JABSPG010000096.1 GCA_013214445.1 Ekhidna sp.
ATACCCTCTCCCCCACGCGACAGCCCATTCGCATTGAACGACGTGTACTGACCAAGCAAAATTAGGTTGTTGTCCAAAGCTTGTGTTATACCAAGACCTAGCGATTCTTTCGCTTCATCCCCCTCATTGTACACAGAAAAATGATGCGCGGAACTGTGCAGGTATTGTCCATTGCTGGCGAGATTCATCAAGAAAGCGAACTGCTCGTTTCCACTGGTCTCGGACGTACCCACCACGCTAAACCCAACGGGCGTCTGTACCACATCGCTGACAAAATCGTCGTATCTTGTTAGATCAGAAGCATCTCTGGAATCATCTATTCCGTAAGATAGGGCGTTGACTTCCGTTCCATTCCTATCCGTCTCCAAATAAGAAACATTGGTACCTGTAAAGCCCAGATTTTCGCCTCTTTGACTCTGCGCATTATTGTGACCAATAAAAACGAGGTTTCCATTTTCTTTTTCAAAAGCGCGAACTGCAACATCATCACTGCCATCCCTTCCTACATCGATTTCAAGTAGTAGATCGCCATTTCTCGTAAATGACAAAAAATACTTGTTGAAATCAACAAGATTTCCTGGCTGAGCAACCTGCCGCGCTCCAGCTACTAAAAAATTTCCAGACGACAACTGAATGATATCATTGCCGATATAATCCAGTAAAACTGGCGTGGCATCATCTGTTGCTTCCCCCACTGAAATCAAGGAGTCTCCGGCTATGGTTCTAATAGTCAAATCCTCGTTTAGAAGACCAAAAGTCATAAACTGCCAATCTGATATTCCAAGTGCATTGATAGTGATAGAAGACGAACCCACAAATGCAAACCCACTGCTACCATCACCAAAATCAGCGATATACTGAATTTGACCAGCAGATTCCTCTCCTCGAAATCGATCCGGAATATCATCTCCTGTCCAATCATCAGGATTTCCATCTCCATCAAAATCTAGGGTGTCAGAAACACCAAAGGAATTACTACCTATTAAATTTCCATCAAGATCTGTCCTTAGAACAAAGAAGTCTTTGTCTCCATTTTCAGAGAGTTGTGTACCAAGTACAATCAGACCTTCTGCGATGGTGCCAGTAGCATCGTAGACAATCTCTATATCGCTAGCCTCGTAGCTCGTGAGCTCACCGAAGTATTTAATGAATGCTTCCTCTGATGTAGGCGAATTCTCATCCTCGATTTGGCAGCCAACCAGCGAAAACGCCAAGACTATTTGAAAAAATCGCTTCATATTAACGGTACTGCTTTCGTTTTCGAGGTAAATAAATGGATTTGGTATAGCCTACCGAAAATGACAAAGTATTCAACGTAAGGTCATCTTCCACATGGCCCACGCCAAAGTTTAAATCTTTGTTTGCATAGCGGTTATCCGGGTTGACATAGTTGAACAGAGCATTGTCATACCTAAGCTCCAAGGAGAAAAAATCTACTTTTGCCCTGCCTACCCTGGCACGCATACCGACACCCGCCAAAATGGACAGGTTCGATCCAGCAACTTGATCAAAATTCTTCAAATCATCACTTCCCCCTGCCAGTGTGTAGGCGGTACCACCTGTTCTTCTAGTATCAATGTACTTGGCACTTAGGGTAAAATCGTAGGTTGCTCCCACAAATACATAGGGTAAAATGCCCACTCTGTTTCCGTCTTCATCTTTCTTGTCATAGTTAAGACTATATCTTGCCATGACTGGGAAACGAATCATATTGCTTGTGTTTTTTGCTACGTAATTCAAATCCTGAACGATCATCTCGCCCTCTACATCATATGTAGCGATCCGATATTGCAGGCCTGCAGCCACCTCAAAACCGTTTTTGATGTGTCTCTCTGCGAGTGCTTCCACCCAAAAGCCTATGCCCAGCCCAGTGTCATTTCCATTTTCATTGTATCGTTTTTCGCCTGCTTGAAACGTATCAAAAGTTTGTATGACACTGGGCAAGCTTTTGTTGATCCCTCCTCTGACAGCTAATCTCAAAATGGGTTCGGTCTTGAACTTCTCTTTCAATAGATAGAGCTCCGCAGGGTCCTCAGCGGCCAATTGGTGTTCTTTGTCTACACGAAGCAGCTGAACAAACATTTCCTCCGCTTTAGCTTCATTGTCCTGAAATAGATAAGCTTTTGTCAAGAGTTTATATGCCCTAATCGCTTCCTCGATGGAAAAAACCCCTTGATCCAGACATCTAGTGAAGCCGCTGTTAAAGTCGTCATAAGTGCTCAAAATATCTGAAAGTCTTCCTTGTTCGAATGCCTGCTCGGCCACCGATAATGCTCGGGCACATTGCGAGGAGCTTTGACCATGGACCCAGATGGTAGCGACAGCAAATATTAAGGTGATTGTGTACTTCTTCATATAAACTCTTACAAGTCAGCGAATCGTTTTGGCATTCCAGCGCATGTCTCCTCGTAATCCAGATCTCCAACGTACTGCCTCCATTCGTTTTCTGACATATTACCTAAGGTTATATGCGAGCAAATTTCCTTTGCAATGGTTCCAATCTTGGTCGGGTATTTTCGAATGTTCCCGTCATTTGCTGCCGTAATAAAGTACTTCCCATCCGGGCTAAAATCTGCATCATTGACCCACCCTTGACTGTCACCACCCACTCCACTATAATCTTGAAGTACAATCGGCAAATCAAACGGATGGCTCAAGTCCCACATACGTACCTGCTTGTTTCTAGAAGTAGCCAGAATCAGACGATCCTCTGGACTAAACTCAATATCTGTGATTGGAGCTCTAAAGCCTGCCAAAGTAGGCTCTCTACGTTTGTTTTCTTTTAAATCCCAAACGATGATCCGACCATCGTCTGTTCCGTAAGCTAGTAGCTCCCCCTTGTTACTGAACTTCACAGCTTTAATTGGACTGGATTTCGATCGTACTACCGAGCCAGTAGAATCCGAAGCGGCAGTTCGCCTGGTAACTAACGTCGTAGCTCCTTTACTCACGTCACTGAGATCCCAGATGTAGACATTTCCATCATTTCCACCCCCAACAAGGGACTTGGCATCAGGAGACAAAGCGATCTTGTTTATTCGCACATTCGACTTAGCAATCTCAGTAGATGTCTTAAAGTCACTTCGAATGATTCGATTATCTGCACCAACACTAATAAATCCAGCATTGTCTGGCAAGAACTGTAGATCGAATACCGTTCCACCCATATGCCCTGAAATCTTTGTTGGCTCTTGACCACTTTTTCTTAAATCAAAAAGCAGAATATTATTTTGATCGGTGCCTAGAGCCAGGTATTTTTCGTCAGGGCTCACATTTACCACCCTAGCGACATCTTCATTCTGGAAAATTTGCTGATACGCACGGGTATCAACGTCCCATTTGATCACCTCACCATCTGCGTTAGCTGTGTAGAAGTACTTTCCTGTCTCAGAGTGTACCACGGAACGTACCGCCACAACCGTATTCTCTGATTCTGGATCGATCGGTTTATGGTATTGATTGAATATGGAGTCTCCTTTATCCTCATACTTTACCCCATATAATCCTTGCAGCGCCGTGTAAATACCGGCATAAACATCCCCGTTATAATCTTTCCCTTGATCCTTATACTTCTGATAGAAAAAGAAAGACTGCAAGGCCACTAAACCTTTCAGTTCAGCTAGCGACCTGGTATCCGGCACAATGTCCTTTGCTTTAATCGCCATGGACTGAGCTACCGCCTGATATCTTAGCCGTTGAGCACGATCCTTTTCGATCTGAGCCTGTGCCTCCGCATCTCTTGCTGCCTTCTCTTGCTCTTTTGCCAACCGCTCGCTTTCCCGAGCTGCCTTCGTCGCTTCGTTTGCCAAAATAGTGGCATCTTCTGCTTCTTTTTGCCTTTGTGTTGCTAGGATTGCACTTCTTTGTGCTGCTTCTTTGGCTTGGTCAGCTTCTGCTTTCTGTTGTAGTGCATCAGCTTCTGCAGCTGTCGCTTTAGCCGCTGCATCCAATGCTTCTTCTTTTAGTTCATCGGCCTGATCCTTCAATTTATTCGCTTCATCTCTAGCTAATTCTGCTGCCGCTTTCTCCCTCTCCGCATCATTTGCCTTGATAAAGGCATAAATCACAAAAGTCAATGATACCAATACTGCAATCGCCATCACTACAGCAAAAAGCCTTGCCCTTTTTACCTGCCTTTTTTGGAGAATTTCCTTGTTTCTCTGCTCAGTTAAGTAAGCTTTCTCGGATGTCTCCAAAAACACCATGGTACGTTCGAAAGCGGGATTGTACCGCTGACCCCAAACCAATGTCGGCCTATTTTCCTCTCTCCAGTTAAGCGCCAGCTGCAAATCCGGCATCTGCCAAAGTCCGGCTTTTCCCTCTTGGTATCGTTCAGCAGCTTCAGAAAGCTTCAAGTACATTTCGGAAGCCTTCGACTCCTCATCTAACCATCTCTTTAGCCTCACCCAGATCCGCATTAAACTCTCATGCGAGATGTCAATCACCGTTTCTGACTCCAATCGCACCCCATAAGGAGGCATCAATAAGGATCTACCAGGCTCCCTGAATCGATCAACGACTCGTGATACTTCGTCCTCATTCACCCCTGCAATTGCTGCGATGGTCGCTAACTTGGTAGGACGTCTAATGCCTTGATTTTCAGAACCTCGCTCGGTCAAAGCCTTAAACATGACCTCACAAATCTCCTTCTCACGCTTGCTCAGTGAGTCATAAGCCTCATTGGCATGCATAGAAAGCGCCTCACGCAAGGTACCGATGGAATTATAGTGCCTTAGATCGATGGGTTCTCCTATCTTTCGATTATCTGTCCAATACGACCAGGTACGCATTAAGGCATGCTGCAGAATTGGAAGTTGATCGGGGCTATCTCCCACATCATTCAATAACTGTTGCGTCAATCGTGGCGCGATTTTACCACCCCCAACTGCAACGGGACCCTCAATGGCTGTTCTCTTCTGATCCCTAGTCATTTGTGGAATCAAATAGTGAGAATCATTGATCATCTGCGTCAGGTCTGGAAACTGTGCACATTCTCCAATGAAATCGGAACGCATAGTCAATGCGATGTACACGGGTTCATCATACTGATGAATCGCTTCCAGCATTAGGTTGACAAAAGCAGATGACTCATCCAAATCTGATGTCTCAGCTTCCAGCTTTCGATACCTAAAAAGTTCTTCAAATTGGTCAACAAGAATGAGGACATTCTGAAAATCATCCGTTTTCAACTGTCTAACCACCTCGACTAAACCCAGTGAACTACTCCTAAGCACGGTGCTGATAATTGTCTTTCGGATCAGCTTGTCTTCATCCCCCAAGTTGGCGTACTCCCTATCTTTGATCAGTAATGCTTCAGCCAAATTATCGATGGGACCACCACCAGGTCGGGTAACCACGATTCGCCAGTTTGAACCAGCATCGGTCATAAATCCCCCGTAGAGTGTTGGAATGAGTCCGCAATACATCAAGGAGGACTTTCCACTCCCAGAAGCTCCCAGAATCGCAACAAATTTATTTTCGGAAAGCTTTACCAGTACCTCGTCACTTTGCCCTTCTCTTCCAAAAAACAGATGACTTTCCTCTATACCGAAAGGCCTAAGACCTGGAAAAGGATTGATCAGTTGGGTAATGTCTACAATGTCCTGAACTTCTTCGTTCTGAACATCAAGGTCTTTTTCGCTCATTTGCTTTCCATTTTAGTTAGAAAAGGTATTAAGTGATCAGGATCGAAGGTTCCCCCATTATTTCCCAATACCATGGCATTATTCTTTTCATAGTGTGCCATATCCACTTCCTTCTGTCCATCGAGGTACACCGCCTTAGCCGTGAGCGGCTTTTCTCGCCCGAAACCAGGTGCTTTTAACAAGTCCTGAAGCTTAGTCCGAATCCATTCCTCTGTGGATTTACCGTAATAGATGATTGATGCGTCACATCTTCGTAGATTTTCTTGATGGATATACCTTAAATCCACCAAATCACCTTCATAGCTAGGGGAAACCACATTAAAGCCCTTGTCCTTCAGGTACGACTGTATGTGTTCTATATCATTTACGTCACGCTTATCGGCAATGAGGTAAATCATTTTCAACTGTTTGTCCTTCTTCTCTGGATCTAGCCCCTTGATACCTCTACGGGCGTTGAAGCGCCCACCGGTAACCAGCTCCTCTCGAATAATGGTTTTCAATTCCTGCAATTGAATTTGTAGTACTTCCGCTTCTTCAAGTGCAGCAGCATCACTTTTTAAATCCTCAATGAAAATCTTTTGACGTTCGGTGATGTTTTTTAGGTCAGGTGAAACCCAGATAAGTCTGCTAAACGGCTGCTTTTCACCTTCCTTAGCTCCCTTGTTCTTATCCACCATTTGGTACGTATGATCAGAAGCAACCCTATTCTGAATATCGACTACCGACAGTTCAGAACCTCTCGGTTTGTAACCATAATCTTCCCCTACAAGATGTATAGATAAGCGACATCTATCAAGATCGTCTCTGACCATTCGATCCAAAGCTTTAGCTTCTTTTGGGAGACTATGATCCGGGAGCACTTTGTATCCATGCCTAATCAACTCCCGCTTGATAATGTCCCTTTGAATGACCATATCTACCCCAGTACTAGCCAGATATACCGTTTTTTCCCTCGGGATTGTTTGGTACCCTCCTTCAGAACCCTCAATTTCCTTGGCATGCAGCACATGATTGATATCATATGCCATATCTACCAACTTCATCCAATAACTTCGCTCAGCATCTGAGCCGAAGAAGCGAGTAAATTCCATTGGATCTCCGGTGAGTGGATCCACCAAGTAGAAATCATAGGTGAGTAGATCCTCTAGTTCTGGTAGATGTTCATCAGGATCGTACGGTCTTTTCAGCACCTTAAAAACTCGCGAAACTCCATCAGCAATAAGTCTATTATTTTCTTTTAAGGATTTAGCATAGGTGTTGATTCCGTGCATGATCACCTCACTTTTGGATAAATTTGAGGTAGATACTATGAGCACAACTGTGTAATCAGTAAGCTCTGAAACACTAAAATTGGTTTCACTAATTAGCTTAATTTCAGGGTTTTCTCTTGTGATTTGGAACATCAAGGTCGATAAAAACTTATGGAAGTTGGTAATCCATCCTTTGATGCCACCATCAATCATTGCATCATCTTGTTCAGAATAAATCAATGCTATGGTCCGATTGGTGTTCATTGGTAGGTGTAGGTGAGCGTATTTAGTGAATTAACTTATTTTTTTACTATTAAAAAGCGATTGTGCAAAAACATTAACCAAATAAAACGTCTACAACCTCCGGTTCTTCTTGCTCTGCTTTGCCATTCATGATATCAATCCAAGAGTCCAGTATTTCGATATGCCTCGACATAAGATTCATTAACTCCTCCTTTCTTAGTCGCAATAATGTGCATTCAGTCCTCGCTAAAGCAGTAAATCTGAATGTGTCAGATTCTGTTACATTGGCCTCTCCAAATACACCTCCCTTTATCTTTTCTCCAGTCAAATTATCACCTTCGTAAATATCTACAGCACCATCCAAAACAATGTACATCGGTTCCATTCCACTATCTCCTTCCCTAATTATGGTCGAACCAAGTTTGATTTTGACTTCTTCCAAAACTTCTGCCAGATAGGTAATGAGCTCCCCTGGAATGTGTTGGAACATTTCGATCTTCTTAAGTTCAATCACACGTTCAATTAGAAGTAGTTTCTGATGATACTCCTCGTCCTCATCCCTGAAAACCGGTGGTAAAATAGCTTTATCAAGCTCTTTCTTTGTTGTAGGCTTCAGTCGCTTGGTGTGCTCATGATAAGAGTCTTGATTTATGAGATACATCACATAGGCTGCTGTCTGCAGCAGTAGAGGATCCGGATTGAACAAGTTGGCAATCAAATCAGCTGTCACATGACCACTCAGTTGACTAAAGCGATACATTGCCAAAGCTTTGGTATATCTATTGATGCGGTTATAATCCCTATTGATGATTTGCAGCAGCAAATCATCATAAGAGTCGAAATCTTCCGGCGGATAGAAATTCTGCAGTTTTGCAAGCATTTCAAATACTTTCAGTTCATCCATCACAGGGATCAACTTCGGCTTGAGTTCCTCTTCAACGAAAATATCCATCATCTCTACAGCAAAAGTGATACTATCGGTGGTACCATTCTGGATATTCTCCTTAGCTAGAAGTACACTCTGAGGGTCATAAATCATTCCGAGCAACATGAAAATATTATTGTAGTTCTTAACATCTTCTTCTTGCATCGCCTCTCTGATCAACAAATCAACAGGATCCTCATCAGGAATTTCTAAAGACGATTTAATGTTCCAAGCAATGTCTCCAATCTCACCTTCGATCGCAATCTTGATCCTAGCCGCTTGAAAATCCTTAGCAACAAACCCTGTATAACTTAACGATAATAGCAATTGCGAAACAATTTTTCGGTCAGGGTAGTCAATTTTCTTCCACAATAGCTCAGTTGCGCCTCTGCCTCCAACTCGTCCCAAAATTTGAATAATTCTCATCATTGTGGGATGGTATTGGCCTGTCTTGTAAAAAGCAGTATCAATGGTATGAAAAGCAGATTCACCTGAAGCCTTCAAAGCAGACATAGCAACGTTTCCATAGGTAGCTAAATGAAGATTTTCTAGCAATATCGGCCATAATTCTGGTCTCCTAATCTTACCTGCGGAGATCATAGCGGCAGAACGCACAGAAGGATTTATATCCCGAAGCAATTCTGTCAAATAAGCCAGGTGACGATCTTCTGATGCTTTAGCTAGCAACCTTGCTGCTCGCGCCCTGTCCTTCGCATCAGTTGATCGTACAAGTGCTTTGATCGCTACGTCTGTCAGATTAAAGGCAGCCGCCTCCTTTAGTTTTTCAAAAGCTGCACTTGCAACAATCAAAACATCTTCATTCCCCTCTGTAGCAAGATCTTTCTCAATGATATCCAGCGCTTCCCAGCATAATCGCTCTCCTAGCTTTTCGTAAGCAAAGGTTCTCAGGATAGGAGATCTATTATTGAGTAAATCGAGTAGAACAAATTCAAATTCTATAGGCTCTAATTCTTCAAAAAGCTTTAAGGAATTTAAAACCTGATCCACATTTTTCGAAGACACCTCATGCTTCAGCATGTTTAATGTACTATTCTTGTTCCTCTTGCCCTCACCTTGCAAAGCAGCCTTCTGTTTCTCCAGAGTAGTTTTCAATGTTTTTTTGTACTCCTCAAATAGCTTACCTGAGAGATAAATCACACCACCTGCAAGAGCCAGAACAAAATAAGAGTAGTGAATCAGCTGGAAGAAAACCAAAAGACCCAAAGCCATCTGAGTGGCTCCAGCAGCAAAAACCGCAATTTCATTGATTACTCCCTCGATACGTGTTTGAATATCAAACCGGATCTTGATATCTATAGGAAGGAAGAACAACTTGAATGCAGGCTGCTCTAAGGCATCCTTGAGAGCTGCCGTGAAAAGTTTGCCTGCTGATATCAAAACGAAGAACATAATATACTCTGGAGTCTTTGTCTCATACCCGAATATATGTCCCGCTACAATAGCACCTACTGTAAATAGTATTAAGATCAAAGGCATGGTCATTAATGCTACCTTCAGTCCAAATCTCCCTATTATTATGTCATTTACAAAACTCTGGATCAGGAATGAAAAAACGATCACTAGCCCTGAGAAGAAAGAAAGAAAATTCGCTAAATCCTGCTCATCAGGATACATAGTTTCTGTTGCACTAAGGAATGTGTAGTCCATAAAAACCGCAGATCCCATTGAGAAAATCAGAAATATGGAAAGAAGCCTCAAATACTTATTCTTCATAAGACTGAAGAAATTCACTTTTTCAACTTCTTCTCCCGTTTTGACCTTTGTGGCTCTATCCAGATTGTAATTGATAACCAGCAGTAGCGTGAAAATGAAAACACCACCAGAAGCAATACCAGACACAAACAACAGATCATAAGTCTGATCAATCACGTAATTCGTTAGAATAGGAATACTAAAAAAAGCAATCATGGTGGCCATTAATTGACCTGTATCAATACCTCCTATGATTCTTTTACTTTGCCGGAGGTCAAAGATTCTTCCAAAAACACCCCAAAAACCAAGCAAAATGATAGAAGTCACAGGACCGATCATCACAAATAATATGAAAGGCAATATCTGAAATTCCCCAGCTAACGCATTATCATAACCTATGAATTGAAAAGCTAATCTGATTCCACCAATAAATAGTAACACAACAAAAGTCGTTGAGATGACGAGAGTAGAGAAATTAATCTTCCGCTGCAGATAAACAAACAGAGCTGTTGATATAACACCAGCACCTCCTGCAGCAAAGAATGCAACATCTAACCACTCATCACCCAAAACCGACAGAAAAAGAGTCTCAGCACCAATCTGGTACGTTGCAAGTAAGATCCCCATAAAGAAACCTTTTCCCAGAAGTAGAAGCATTCTTTTCTCTTCTCCATCTTCTCCACCAAGGAATCTTAAAAACGACTTGAGCACTAGCGTATGATTTAGGGTAAAGTGAAATTTAGATTATTCGAAGGTAAAAGTGGAAATAATCCCAACCTACACCTTCAATTAAAATCTAAAAATTAGAATAATTAAATTATTTCTTCTTTTTATTACTTTCTTTATTGGTACTCTTGCCCTTCTTAGTCAGATCAAAATCGTAGTTTATCTGATATGCCAACCCGATGGTAGCAATATTGTGATAGTATTCAAGGTTTTCCCGGTAATAATCAAGATCGCCAGCAGAACCTCGAATCAGGTTAATATCATCATTAGAATTAGTTCCCATATTGCTATGGACCCAAGTATATC
>JABSPG010000097.1 GCA_013214445.1 Ekhidna sp.
ATCAAAACCAAGTTCATCCTTGTATTTGTCGTATCCAATCAATTTACAGTCAAAGCCCTGAAGCTTCATCGCAAATGAAATCCCCATATTTCCAACACCATACACACCGACGGTCTTACCCTTTAATTCAATCCCTCGATGCTTTTCCCTATTCCATACAATTTGGCTGACCTCATCATATGCTACAGGTATCCGATGTAGTAACGAGAGTAACATCCCCAATGTATGCTCCCCCACTGCATCTCGGTTACCCTCGGGAGCATTTATTATTTTCACTCCTTTCTCCTCCAGGTACTGACTATCTAGCTTATCCATTCCCGCTCCTGCACGCGCCACAAACGCTAGGTTACCTGCATGATCAATTAGCTCCCGATCAACAGATGTTTTACTTCTAATAATGAGCCCACAAAAATCACCGATAATGCTCAAGATTTCCTTTCTACTTATTGCTGGTGAATAAATAGGATCAAAGCCTTGATCTTGCAAAAGTGGTATGATGCACTCGTGCATATCATCAGCGATCAACACTCGCTTCTTTTCAGTCATAAATTATACAATAGGTGTGCTATCGAGAAATAGACAGCCAAACCGAGTAAATCGTTCGTAGTGGTAATAAAAGGACCAGAAGCCAACGCCGGATTTATTCCAAACCTATTAAGAACTAAGGGAGTAACCGTTCCCATGAAAGAAGCTAGAAGAACCACTGCAAACAACGCTATTGAAACCGTGGCTGCTAGGGGTTGTTCTCTCATAAAGAGTATGACAGCACCAAATACCATCAAAGACAAGATTGCTCCATTAACAATAGCAACAAAAAATACCTTCAAGAGCCTCTTAAGCATGCTATCAGCAAAGACATTTGGGTTTGCTAAGCTTTGAACCACAATCGAAGAAGATTGAATTCCCACGTTACCCCCGGAAGCTGTGATCAAAGGAATAAAAAATGCAAGTGCAGGCACAATAACGATTTCATCTCTAAAAAATCCCATGAATTGCGCTCCTACAAGCCCTCCAGCCATACCGATAATCAACCAGGGAAGCCGCGCTCTGGAGATCTTCCAAACAGTATCATCTTCCTCTACATCAGAACTAACCCCTGTCATTAGTTGACGTTCCTCCTCTGCATTTTCCCTTATTACATCAATTACGTCATCAACGGTAATTCTTCCAACCAATCGCCCTCTTGCGTTCACAACGGGAATGGCTTCAAGGTCATATTTTTGCATGATACTTACCACTTCTTCTTCGCTGGCAGAAGTGTCTACTGAAATGATCTGATCATCATATATATCTGCCACTTTTGAGCCGCCTTTACCGAGGATCAAATTCTTCACACCGACCTTTCCAAGCAAAGCCTCATTGTTATCCACAACATAAACAGAGTAGACTTTTTCAACATTTTCTGCTTGTAACCTAATCTCTTCAATACACTGAGAAACACTCCAATTCAGATTAGCTTTAATAAGCTCCTTCGCCATTAATCCACCGGCCAGATCTTCATCGTATTCAAGCAACTCCATCAAATGAGAGGCTTTTTCCTCGTCCTCAATCTCTCGGATCACTTGGTTTCTGTCAGCTACCTCCATCTCGTATAAGATGTCAGTACCATCATCAGAATCCATTAATTCAATGAAAGCAGCAAGATCAGAGGCAGAGAACTCCTTTATGAAGCGCTCTCGAACATCTTCTTCAAGGTCTTCCAGGATACTGGCCCCTACTTCGCGGGGTAATAGTTCAAAAACATATTTGCATTCTTCGGAATCAAACTCATCTAGAAGAGCGGAAATATCAGCAGAATTGACCCCATCTAGTGTTTGAGTGATGAAAGACTCATCATGCTCATCCAGAGCAAGCTGGAATCGATCTTTAAATTCTACAGATAATTCAAAAGATGTGATTGGTTCCATTTCAGGACATTCTTTCCGTCAAGGATACAAACTCAGAGACCGACAATTGTTCGGCCCTCTTGTCTAGCACCTCTAAGGATCGTTGGGCATCTGACAAATTTAGATCTTTTAGTGCGTTACGCAATGTCTTGCGACGCTTGCCAAAACCAGCCTTTACGACTCGTTTGAACATAGATTCATCACAACTGAGATGCTCAATATTATTTCTTTTGAGTCTTATAACTGCCGATTGAACTTTTGGCGGAGGAATGAAAACCCCAGGAGGGACTTTAAACAAAAACTCAACATCATAAAAGGCTTTTAACAAGACGCTCAGGATACCATAGGTCTTATTACCATGACTTGCGCAAATACGATCAGCCACTTCCTTTTGAATCATGCAAACCACTTCATCTACCCTACTTCTATCATCCCAAATCTTAAAAAAGATCTGAGAAGATATGTTGTAGGGAAAATTCCCAATAACATTGAATCTAGAATGTGAGACTTCATACTTGATATAGTCCTGCAATAGGAATCGCTTTTCATATACTGGAAAATTTGCTTTTAAGTATTCAATGGACTCCTGATCAACATCTAACGCATAAAAGTCAACACCTCTTTCAATCAGGTATTTGGTTAAAACTCCAGTACCAGGCCCTACTTCAAAAACAGGCAAATCTGTCTCACCATCTAGCGATTCAACAATTCTCTTAGCAACGTTCTCATCTTTCAGAAAATGCTGTCCTAAATGTTTTTTTGGTTTTACGTCACCCAAGCTATTGTAGTCTTTTAGTATTTCCGTCAAAACTAGTCTATGCTTAAAGTAGATAGTTTCTGCTTCTCAAAATGATATCTTTGCCCTTCAAAAAGAAGTCATTGGCAAATATGAGTGAATCTTCAGACAAGAAGCATAAACCTATCATTGGTATCTCAATCGGAGATGTGAATGGTATCGGTCCTGAGGTGGTGATTAAATCTCTGGAAGATAATAGGATACTGAAACAATTTACACCAGTAATCTATGCTTCTGGCAAGGTCATTTCTTTCTACAGAAAGAATCTGAATAAAAACAATTTCAATTATCAGCAGATACCTTCCATCGATAAGGTTGTCCACAGAAAAGTGAATGTCCTAAATGTCTGGAATGAGGCCGTTGAGATTAACCCAGGAGAGGAAAATGAGCTTGGTGGAAAACACGCCGTTCTATCGCTTCAAACGGCTGTAAAAGAACTCAAAGAAGGTAAGATTCACGCACTTTGTACAGCTCCATTAAGTAAGGAGCTGGTCCAGTCAGAAAACTTCAAATTTCCTGGACATACCGAATACCTCACTCAGGAAGCAGAAGCCAAGGATAGCCTGATGCTACTTGTTCACGACGCGCTAAGGGTGGGCGTGGTTACTGGTCACGTTCCCCTGAATCAAGTTAGTGCAAGCATCAGCAAGGACAAGGTTAAGAGTAAGCTTCTAATGATGATAAAGTCGCTGCAAAAGGATTTTGGCATCAAAAAACCAAAAGTGGCAGTACTAGGCTTAAATCCCCACGCAGGCGAAAATGGTCTGTTGGGTACCGAAGAAGCGAAAGAAATTATTCCTGCAATCCAGGAAATTAAGAAGAACCATCATTTGGTAGCAGGACCCTTTCCTGCAGATGGCTTCTTTGGAATGAACACACACAAGCAGTACGACGGTATTTTGGCAATGTATCATGATCAAGGACTTATCCCTTTCAAGACGATAGCATTTGAAGAAGGGGTAAACTACACTGCTGGGTTGTCTTTTGTACGTACGTCTCCTGATCATGGAACCGCATTTTCGATCGCTGGCAAAAATCGGGCTGATGCGACATCCTTCCGAAATGCTTTGTATTTGGCAAATGACATCATTCGTCAGCGGAACGAAAATATGTTTGAAACCCTCGAGGAAAAGTAATTGAATAAACTTTTCTAGTACTTGGAATCTATCTAACTTTGCGGATCTTTACCGAGAAGCGGACGGAAATGAAGGATTTAAGGGCGTACAAAATTGAAATTTTCGGATTGAGTAACAAGACTCATGAATTCGAATTCTTTTTTGATAACGATTTTTTTCCTCACTTCGAAAACAGCTTGGTTAGCAAGGGCAAAGGCACTTGCAACATAACTTTGACTAAATCTGATTCTATGATCACTTTGGATACCTCAATTAGTGGATCCATTGAGTTAGAGTGTGACAGAAGTCTAGAATTGTTCGATTTTCCAATTAGCACTAAGAGGGAAATCATCTACAAATACGGTTATGAAGAGAAAGAATTAAGTGAAGATGTATTTGTGATACTGAAAAGTGAGCAAGAAATCAACATAGCAAAGTTCCTGTATGAGTTAATAAGCTTGGAAGTCCCGATGAAGAAACTCCATCCCAAATTTGAATCTGAAGAAGAAAATGACGAATTGATCTTCTCATCAAATGTGGAGCAAAAAGATGACCAAGTAATTGACCCTAGATGGGAAGCTTTAAAAAAATTGAAATAAGAAAAATTAGATAGAACTAAGAAGATGGCGCATCCAAAAAGAAAGATTTCAAAAACAAGAAGAGACAAAAGAAGAACTCATTACAAGGCTACTCCAAAAAGTTTTGTGATATGCCCTACTACGGGGGAGGCACACCTTCCTCATAGAGCCTTCTGGCATGAAGGTAAACTTTACTATAAGGGTAAGGTAGTAATGGAGAAAGAAGTATTAGCTTAAGCTAAAATCAGATGTCCAATATTCAAGCTGCCATCACTGGCGTTCACGGCTATGTACCTGAAGATGTACTAACCAATAAAGATCTTGAAAAGATAGTTGACACCAATGACGAGTGGATAACAAGCAGAACGGGCATCAAAAAACGTCACATATTAAAAGGTGAGAATCAAGGAACCTCCGTTATGGCTGTAAAAGCTGTGGAGGGTCTTCTTGAAAAAACCAACACCAAAGCAGAAGAGATAGATTTGGTGATTTGTGCCACTACAACACCAGATCTCGTTTTTCCTGCTACAGCAAACATCATTGCTAACAAAATTGGCGCGGTAAATGCCTTTGGATATGACCTCCAGGCTGCATGTTCAGGATTTTTGTATGCGCTAGCTACAGGATCGCAATTTATAGAGACAGGGAAATATAAGAAAGTAGTAGTCATAGGTGCAGACAAGATGTCTTCCATTATTGACTACACTGACCGTGCGACTTGCATCATTTTTGGAGATGGAGCTGGGGCTGTTCTGTTAGAACCTACTGAAGAAGATTTTGGAGTAAAAGATTCCATACTAAAGTCAGATGGTTCTGGTGAACCCTTTCTTCACATGAAGGCAGGCGGAAGCCGAAGACCGGCAACAGAGGAGACTGTAAAGAATAGGGAGCATTTCGCCTATCAGGAGGGATCTACTGTTTTCAAGTTTGCAGTGAAAAATATGGCAGATGTTGCTGCTCAGGTCATGGAGCGAAACAACCTTGAGGCAGATGATGTAGCTTACCTCGTTCCACATCAAGCCAATAAAAGAATAATCGACGCTACGGCTAATCGAATGGGCGTAAGTGATGAGAAGGTAATGCTCAATATTTCTGAATATGGCAATACTACGAGTGGCACTATACCCCTTTGTCTGTACGATTACGAGAGCAAACTGAAGAAGGGCGATAATCTAATTCTAGCTGCTTTTGGCGGTGGCTTTACCTGGGGAGCAATCTGGGTAAAATGGGCCTATGACCCGAAGTAATAAACTATAAATTCTCAATTCATGGCAACTACAGCTGATATCAAAAACGGACTTGTTATTGAATTTAACCATGACCTTTTCAGCGTTGTGGAATTTCAACATGTAAAACCAGGGAAAGGTCCGGCATTCGTCAGAACCAAACTCAAGAGTATCACTACAGGAAAGGTTATCGACAACACGTTTTCTGCAGGACATAAAATTACAACTGCTCGCGTAGAAAGAAGACCCTATCAATTCTTGTATAAAGATGACATGGGTTATCACTGCATGGACACCAATACATATGAGCAAGTAGCAGTTCAAGAAGAATTGATCAATGCTCCGAAATTTCTCAAGGATGGTCAGGAGGTAGAAATCCTTTTTCACGCCGAAGAGGAAAAAATACTAGGATGCGAACTTCCACAACATGTAGTGATGACAGTAACTCAAGCAGACCCAGGAGTGAAAGGAAACACTGCTACTAACGCTACTAAAAATGCTGTCGTAGAGACGGGAGCCACTATCCAAGTACCAATGTTCATCGAACAGGATGAAGTGATCAAAGTAAATACTGTTGATGGGACGTATGTGGAAAGAGTAAAGTAGCCTTGAGCTCAATTACCTCTCTTAGCAAATTGTTATCACCAGTCAGAAATTATATACCTTAGTTTTTAAGATTTACTAATCAACTATTAACCTATGAAGGCTAAAGAAATTCAAGAATTAATAAACTTCCTATCCGAATCCGGATTAGAGGAAGTAAATATCGAAACGGATAATTTTAAGGTTAGCATCAAGAGAAGTGCAGAGCAGCACGTGATAGCAGCCCAAGCGGCACCCGCTCCCGCTCCTGCCCCTGTCTCAGTTCAACCAGCTGCTCCTGCGCCACAAGCGCCGGCAACTCCTACACCCGCAGCACAGGAGGCCTCAAGTGCTGTTAACAGCAACTTGGTTGAGGTCAAGTCACCAATGATTGGAACGTTCTATCGCTCAGCCAATCCTGAATCACCGGCATTTGTCGAAGTTGGGTCTTCTGTTAAAGCTGGAGACACAGTGTGCATCATCGAAGCGATGAAACTATTCAATGAAATTGAATCTGAGGTGTCTGGAAAAATTGTGAAAGTGCTCGTTGATAATGCGCAACCTGTAGAGTATGACCAGCCACTATTCCTAGTGGATCCATCTTAAAGCATTAACCTATGTTTAATAAGATATTGATTGCCAATCGTGGCGAGATCGCATTGCGAATCATTCGTACATGCAAAGAAATGGGGATCAAAACTGTGGCTGTCTACTCAAAAGCAGACGCTGACAGCCTTCACGTTCGGTTTGCGGATGAGGCAGTTTGCATTGGTCCTGCAGCTGGAAAAGACTCCTATCTGAAGATACCCAATATTATTGCTGCGGCAGAAGTAACCAACGCTGATGCCATACACCCCGGTTATGGATTTCTTTCCGAAAACGCAGAATTTTCCAAAGTATGTGCGGAAAACGACATAAAGTTTATCGGTGCTAGTGAAGAGATGATCAGTAAAATGGGTGACAAGGCTACTGCAAAGGCAACTATGATTGCTGCAGGTGTCCCTGTAGTACCTGGATCTGATGGCCTCTTAGAATCTGCAGAACATGGCATGAAACTAGCTAAAGAAATTGGCTATCCAGTGATGATCAAAGCTACTGCAGGAGGTGGTGGTAAGGGAATGAGGCTTATCAAGGAAGAATCTGAGTTTCAGAAAGCCTGGGATAGTGCTAGACAAGAAGCGGCCGCTTCCTTCGGCAATGACGGAATGTATATGGAGAAGTTTGTGGAAGAACCTCGCCATGTAGAAATTCAGATCGTTGGTGATAGCAATGGAAAGGCATGTCATTTATCTGAGAGGGATTGTTCCATTCAAAGAAGACATCAAAAGCTAATAGAAGAAACCCCCTCTCCTATTGTAACTCAAGAATTGAGAGAAAAAATGGGTGCTGCGGCAATCAAGGGTGCCGAAGCAATCAAATACGAAGGAGCAGGAACGGTCGAATTCTTAGTTGACAAGAATGGAGACTTCTACTTCATGGAGATGAATACTCGAATACAAGTTGAGCATCCCATCACCGAAGAGGTAACCGATTACGACCTTATCAAAGAGCAAATAAAAGTTGCTGCTGGGGAGCCGATTTCTGGTAGAAATTACTATCCGCAACTGCACTCCATTGAAGTACGAATCAATGCTGAAGATCCGGCTAATGGATTTCGTCCAAGTCCTGGGAAGATAACTAACCTACATTTTCCAGGTGGTCATGGTGTTAGGATCGATAGCCACGTTTATTCCGGGTATGTCATTCCACCATTCTATGATTCCATGATCGGGAAGCTTATCGTCAGTGCACAAACTCGTGAAGAAGCAATCATAAAGATGAGACGAGCCCTAGAAGAAACAGTAATCGAAGGAATAAAAACCACGATACCGTTTCATTTAAAAATGATGGAAGATGAAGCCTTCAAATCCGGAAATTTCACAACTAAGTATCTAGATACGTGGGATTTTAGTGTTCTTCAATGATCAAACTATTTATAAACTAAATAAGCCTCTTGGTCTTCTGAACTGAGAGGCTTTTTTTGTTGGAAAAGAAACTGCCAAAGTAAGGGTTTAAGGGAAACACCTACTTTCATAGTGCCTTCATGTAAAATACGCACAACCGACTTGTTATTGCGGTATATTCATACTCTAACTAGTTAGTATGTCAACCACTGCTCAAAAGTATCACATTCCCGATCTGATTCTGGATGACTATGAGGCTCCTCCCATTTTTGTATTGAACTGTACAAAGGAGCTACAGTACTTCAACAAGAAATTCAGTTTGTTTTGCGATCGTAAGTGGAATCAAAGCCCTGAGTTGGGAATTGAATTACTGCAACTAGTTAGAGATGTGAAGCAGCAGGCCGAGATAAATACGCACATCAGCTCTGTCCTAGCCGGTGAAAAAATAAAAGCTGGTTTACAAATTGATGACCAAAACTATCATTTTCATTATCGACCTCTTCTGGAAGAAAATCAGATAATAGGGGTCACCATATCCATAGAGAACTACCGAGACACCTCGCATGAAGTCCTAAAAGAGGAGCTTTCAAAAAATGAATTCGAACAAGAGTCAGTGGGTACCTGGGAGATGGACATGCATACTGGGGAAATCCTATTTTCAGGGTTTTGGAAACAGTTTATGAGAGATGGCAAAGTAGATTTAAGTGATGAAAAAAGCTACTTCCTGTCAATCATAGCTCCTGAAGATCTGAAAAAACTCCAAAAGTACTACGAGACTGCACGTCATAAGAAGATCGACCACTTTCATCAGAAGTACAAGATATATCCAGCCGATGACACTCATCACTGGATTAGCAGTTCATCTTCCATAGAGTATAATGTAAACGGCAAACCCTCGCGAATAATCTCAATATGCAGGGACATCACCCAAGAGAAAGAACTAGAGCAGAAGTGGCAGGAAGAAGAAATATTATTAAGAGAAATTGAGCGAATATCTAACCTTGGCCACTACGAATATGATTTTGTAAAGGATTACTGGACCTCTTCCATTCAACTAAACAAAATATTCGGTATCGATCAGGATTATCCGAAAAACATTGATTCTTGGGTAGCTATCATTCACCCTGATGATCAGGAAAAAATGGTCAGCTACCTACAAGAGGAGGTATTTGGAGAAAAGAAAGCCTTTGATAAAGTCTACAAGACTATTAACAAAGACACAGGAATAACCCAATATGTACATGGCAAGGGACGTCTGATATTTAATGATGATGGCAATCCAATAAGAATGATTGGCACCATTCAAGACGTAACTGAGATAAAGGAAAGAGAACAAGAGTTAATGCGAATGTCCAAATTTGCGGAACATACGCAGAGTGGCCTTCTTGTGACGGACCCTAAAGGACTTACTACTTGGGTACACCCAAGCATGAAGGTCCTGTCAGGTCATACCCTAGATGACATGGTGGGAAAAACTCCTGGCGAAGTGTTGCAAGGACCAAATACCGATCCCGCTCATGTAGAGTCTTTCAACAAGGGGCTTGCATCTCTCAAGCCATTTAAACAGGAAATCCTGAACTACAATAAAGACGGAAGTCTGATGTGGAATGAGGTGCAAGTCACTCCTGTTTTTGATGATGAAAACCAGTTAGTTGAGTTTTTAGGTGTTCAGGTAGACATAACTGAAAGAAAGCAGCTGGAGGAAGAGCTGGCATTAAGCGAATACAAGCTACGGACCATTACCAACAGTCTTCCAGCGATGATTCTGAGGTTTACCTTTGAAACGGATGGAACATTTGAGCTACTCTACATATCGGATGGTATTGAGAATATCTATAAGACCAAAGCTGAAGAGGCTTATCAAAACTCCAGTCGAATTCTAGAAAAAATCCATGAAGAAGATCTAGAGCAAATCAAAGTCGACTTACTTGAAGCCGCTGAAAAACTTACCGAATGGTCTGTGGAATGGAGGGTCTTGCAAGCTGACAAAAGCTGGAAATGGGTTAGAGGGCAGGCCTCCCCTACCAAACAAGAAGATGGCTCAGTGCTTTGGGATGGATTGGTGACGGATATCACCGAAGTAAAGGAAGCTCAACAAGCAGAAGAAATAGCCAACGAACGTTTCAAAACATTGGTCAACTCGGTATACGGAATCATTTGGGAGAGCGACGAGAACTTCAATATAAATTACGCCAGTGATCAATCGATTCCAATCTCAGGGTTTACACCAGAAGAATGGTGCCACAAAGCATTTTGGAGAAGTCGCCTTCATCCGGACGAAAGAGATGAGATATTGAGAGTGTCTGAAGAAAAAATTCATGCTGGAGAAAATCATCAACTGGAATACCGATTTAAACATAAATTGGGCCACTACATTTGGGTTCGCGATTGGGTTACATGCAATACCCAAAAGGATGGGACTACATTTCTAAATGGAATCATTATTGACGTCACGGAAATAAAGGCGGCCCAAGAGGAAAAGAGAAATGCAACTGACCGTCTTGAGCGGATTGTGGATTCTGTGCATGGAATCATCTGGGAAAGTGAGGAAGGTGATCGCCTTACCTATGCCTCAAGTAAAAGTCAGGAAATACTGGGATTTAAACCAGATGACATCCTTGAAAGAGCTTTTTTCTGGAGTCGAATCCATCCAGATGATTTA
>JABSPG010000098.1 GCA_013214445.1 Ekhidna sp.
AATCCATGAAAATTGAACAATAGCGGTACAGCATTATCGGGATCATAGGAGCTAGGGACGTAGAGTATATATTCCCGATTTACCTCGTTGTGGAGAATAACTCGAGGGTCGGTATTTGAAAAGCACGCTCCATTATCCTTTTCAAAAACCTCTTTAATATCTTTTTTACAACCAGACAATGTCAAGGATAGCAAGATTAGGATAGATAAGGTCAGTCGATTCAACCCCAAATAAGATTTGAGCATAATTGTTTCTTTTAGTAGAATGGAGACTTGATTTTCATACCTATTGTTTTCACGAATAGTGTGGACTTAAGTCTTTTCCCTTTAGTAGTTCACGTGCCGATCGATGACTTCTTGATGGATATCTGCAATAGTGACTAAGATGGCAGTTTCTTCTACATCACCAAAATCAGGGTTTTGCGCTGTGCCGAATGTCATCATAGTATTGGATAGGCTCATGTAGATATTGATGAGGGGAGGAACGAATTCCCCCCGTTCCTTGAGTAGTTTATGAAGCAGTTTGAATCCGTCTTGGTAATTCATCTCCTTCTGAAAATGAGATTTGAATAGCGAATCATCGAAACTTGCCAAAAGTTCTTGTTTAGGATGACACAAGCCAAGGCTATTTGGGAAATAGTGAGCCATAAAAGCTAAGAGTATATCACGCGCCTCTTGATTGTAGCTTGTGTACATCGTGACTTTCCCAAAGAAGTATTTGATCTCAGGATATTTGGTGACCAAGCAACCCAATCCATCCCAAATATTCATAAGAGCAAAAAGTCCTTTTCTTGGATTGATGGCCGGCTGATAGTTTGGCTGCACCCACGATCGTCCAAGTTCGATGGAGTAAGGAAGAAAATCCTTCTCCATTTGTGGAGAGAAATTGAAGTAGTGTGCTGTGGAAAGATCGAAATGACCATTCTTTGGATTTCTGGCTATATCTCCGGTGATGAAACGGTATCCCCCAATAATTTCTCGATCTTCCGGACTGTATACAACCAGCTGCTGGTAACACCTTTCACAAGTATCAGCTTCATCAATGTCTACTTCTAAGCCAGTTCCACCACCGGCATATCTGAAGGAGACTTCCCTCAACCTCCCAATTTCTCGCATGGTGTTTGGAGAATTGTGGTGATCTACGATATAGATTTTGTTGTTTCCTTTATTCGTGTCTCTTACAAATCGTTTTTCATTGAGCTCTTTTTCTAGAAGCACACGATCTAATGGTGGTATGATCTCTTGCTGTTCTGCCATGCAAACTAAACGTCCCTTAAGTTATAAACTTCCTGCTTTATCCACTGCGCCCATTGCAGATCAGATTTGTCTTTTGTAAATGTTTCTGGTACAATGGGTGAACCAATGATGATCTTGATTTCCTTATTTTTTTGTTTGTAAAGCTCGTCTACTAAGAAAAACATCTCAATATTAACCTTGATGCCAAGAAACTTTCTGAGCTTGGCAAGGCGATAAAAGCGATTGGTCATGCTGCCTTCGATATGAACCGGTACAACCGCCTTTTTGTATTTCTTGGCTTTCGAGATAAAGGTTTTCTTCCATTCGAGATCCACCACTTCACCGTCAATTTTACGACTGACCAGTCCGGAAGGGAACAGGAAGGTGGCTGTGTTCGAAGCAAATTGTTCCTCAACCCTTTGAAGAGACTGAGCCGCATTGCGTCCTACCTTATTTACACCCACAAACTTGGGCGTGAGATTCTTCACTGCCATCAAGAGGTCATTTACGATAAACTTGATGTCAGGACGAACGTCTTTGAATAGGTGGATAATGGCGATTGCATCCAAGCCTCCAAAAGGATGATTTGCAGCAAAGATGCAGCTTTGAGATAGTGGTGGTATGTGTTCCAATCCCTGAATATCAAGCTTCAAGTTCAGATCTTTTATGGCAGCTTCCGAAAACTGAAAGGGATCAGCTTCTCTATTTTCCCACATGAAGTCATTTATCCGATCTTGGTGAATGATTCTTTCAATCCATCCAATGAAAAAACCAGGTAGCCACTTAAGCAGTGAAGGGTTCTTTTCTTTTATAAGCGTTCTGACCTCTACAAACTTTTCCATCTCTAATTTGAAGCGAGGGCAATGATATAGTGCTTTGCTTGTATAGTCAAAATAGATGTCGCTATTAGAAGTTTTGGAACATCTTGAACATCGCTTTCTCAAAAGGATGATGGAATAGAGAATTGAATCTTAGCTGCCTTTATAAGAATTATCGTAATATTGCGATATAGTAAATACATTGAATACAGTGAAATCTTATCTAGCAGAGTTAGTCGGTACCTACGGACTGGTCCTTGTCGGTACTGGTGCCATTATTCTTGGTTTGCCACACTTCTGGATTTCTGCTTGTTTCGGGATTATTGTTACCCTGATGATCTTGTGCTTTGGTCCTACTTCTGGTGCACATATAAACCCTGCTGTCAGCATTGCTTTCTTCCTTTTCAATGGGGAAAAGAAATCACTCAAATACATTCCATTCCAACTAGCTGGTGGCTTATTAGCAGCTTTAACACTACAGGTATTGTTTCCGTCCAGCAGTACCCGAGGGGAAACCCTGCCTGCAGCGGGTATTCAGGAGACCTTTGTGATTGAAGTCTTCATAACCTTTGTTCTAATGTTGGTGATTCTTTTAATCATCCTTACTGATCGACTGCTGTTGGTTGCGTTTGCTATTGGTTTCACTGTTTTCCTAGCCGCTTTTTTTGCAGGGCCATATACAGGAGCGTCCATGAATCCTGCTCGATCTTTAGGTCCAGCGGTAATGTCCAACACTGCATCAATGTTGTGGCTATACTTCATTGCACCTATCCTGGGAGCTAGTCTTTCCGTGCCAGTCTTTAATTTTTTCAGGAAAATACAAACCAATTAACTATTTCATCGTAATATTACGATATGGGTAGTAGCAAAACCGATCTTTTCACTTCTGAACAAAATGAATTGGCCCTGATGGCAAAAGCGTTTGCTCATCCAGCCCGCATTGCCATCATTGAATACCTAATCAAAGCAAATCAATGCATCAATAGTGACCTAGTTGATGAGTTAGGTCTGGCTCAGTCCACCATTTCTCAGCATCTAAAAGAATTAAAATCTGCCGGGTTAGTCGCAGGAACGGTGGAGGGCACTTCCATGTGCTATTGCATTAATCCAGATATATGGAACAAAGTAAAAGAACGGTTGCAAGGTTTGATGGATCGATATGACCCAATGAGTTGCTGCTGAAAAAAATTTAAATAAATCAATCGCAATAATACGATTGATACAACAGTAAAACAGATAACTATTATGGAAGCATTCAAATTTCACATCAGTCTCAATGTCAGTAGTATTGAAAAGACCAATGAGTTCTACAGCAAGCTATTTGGTCAAGAACCAGTGAAGGTAAAAGAAGGATATAGCAAGTATTAACTTGAAAATCCAGGTTTGGTCATATCCTTTATTGAATCGAAGGAGCCAAGCCCGCAGTTTGGTCATTTGGGTATCAGGGTTAGCACTGAGGAAGAATTGAAGGAAAGGAAAAAGAACGTTGAGTCTTTGTTGACCATTGAATTGGAAGAGACAAATAGTGCTTGCTGCTATGCCCTACAAAACAAGTTCTGGGTAAAAGATCCTGATGGATATGAGTGGGAAGTTTATCATTTTTTGCAAGATTCTGAAAGCATGGGAGGTCGGACTAAGAGTACCAAAGGAGATTTGGTCGCTTGTTGTTAGCGATTTTCTATCATTGCCAAAATCATTGAGTATGTATCCAAGAATTAAAGAATATATAGAAGGGCTTCAAGTGTCCATAGATGATGATCGTAAAAAGGTGTTGGACGAGTTGGTCCAGTACGTTAGCAATCAAGATCAACCTAAGCTGAATTTTATTTGCACACATAACTCGAGGAGAAGCCACCTGAGCCAAGTTTGGGCTCAGGTGATGGCTCACCATCATGGGGTTCCTGTTGAGACATTTTCTGGAGGAACAGAAGCTACCGCCTTTAATCCCAATGCAGTTGCAGCACTGCAGAGGGCTGGTTTCGCGATCAAAGATGATGGAGGAACAAATCCCAACTATGAGGTCTCCTTTGATGAAGCCATGGAACCAATGATCTGCTTTAGTAAGGAATATGATCATGATACTAATCCCAAGCAAAGTTTTGCTGCAGTGATGACTTGTTCTGAGGCAGATTCTGGCTGTCCGGTCGTTTTCGGTGCGGGTACGAGAATCAAACTTTTCTACCAAGATCCGAAGGTTTCAGATGGTACTCCGCACGAGGCAAAAACCTATGATGAGCGATGTGCCCAGATTGCGACTGAAATGAAATATGTTTTTTCATCTATAAAAGCTTGATTGATAGAATTATTTGGAAGGGTTGGTGTTCTAAAGTAAAACGATCATAACATGCCAATTCCTGCACATCTTTCCCCTGCTATTCCCGAGTTTGACTTACCTAGAATCGTTATTGTGGGCGGTGGTTTTGCGGGACTGAATCTTGCCAAGAAGCTCCGCAAAACCAATGCCCAAGTGGTTCTTTTAGATAAGAACAACTTTCAAACGTTTCAGCCGCTGTTGTATCAGGTAGCAACGGCAGGCTTGGAACCTGATTCAATTGCTGGTCCACTGAGAAAGACTTTTGAAGGGAATCCCAACCACTTTTTCAGAATGGTAAAGGTGAAAGGGATCAATACCTCAAGCAATGAAGTGGAAACCACCGTAGGAAATCTCTCCTATGATTATTTGGTCTTGGCCAATGGGTCAGTTACCAACTACTTCAACAAGAAGGATTTTCGACCTAAGGTACTTCCTCTGAAAAGAGTGGTTCATGCGCTAGATGTCAGGAGTCACATACTGCAAAACTTTGAGCAAGCAGTGATGACCGAGGACCATAAGGAGTTTGAAAAGATGATGAATCTTGTGGTGGTTGGAGGAGGACCAACCGGCGTAGAAGTGAGCGGAGCACTGGCAGAGCTTAAGCGTTTCATTTTGCCAAAAGACTATCCAGATCTTGATTTCTCAAAGATGAATATTCACTTGATAGAAGGTTCGGGTAGACTATTGAATGGGATGAGTGACTTTGCCGGAAGGGAATCACTGAAATATCTTCAGAAGATGGGAATTGATGTGCAGCTAAACACATTCGTGGAAGACTATGATGGAGATACGGTTACGCTTAATAGTGGGAAAATTGAGACTGCCACTGTAATATGGTCTGCTGGAGTGCGAGGCAATGTGGTAGATGGATTAGCCGACTCTTCTGTTGAGCGTAGTAGGATCTTAGTAGATGATTTCAATCGAGTGAAAGGTTTGGAAAATGTTTTTGCAATTGGAGATGTTGCGATGATGCAAAACGAAGACTATCCAAACGGTCATCCCATGGTTGCACCAGTGGCCATGCAACAAGGAAGGCATTTAGGACAAAACCTGAAGAACCTCATTTCGAAAAAACCTTTGGATCCTTTCAAATACTTTGATAAAGGGTCAATGGCCACCATTGGGAAAAATAAGGCTGTGGTGGATATGCCCAACGGGATGCATTTCAAAGGCTTCTTCGCTTGGCTCATCTGGATGTTTGTTCACATCATGTATCTCATAGGTTTCAGAAACAAGTTGATTACACTCAACAACTGGATTTGGAGCTACTTTACTTACGACAAAGGGACCAGGTTGATCATTCGGACTTTCAATAGAAAGTTCATTCGCAGACCCGTTGCTGTTAACAAGAATTAACGCCGAAAATCCTCCGTTTTTTCCATACTTCAAATGGTTCTTTAATATTTGAATTCAAAACCTATTTTTGCACCCCAAACTCAAAAACGAACGAATGGAAGAGCAAGCAATTAACCAAGACCTTCAGAAAGAGCATCAGGAGAAAATCCAGAAAGTAATCTCCGAGGTTGGAAAAGTTGTTATTGGTCAGGAATACATGGTCAACCGACTGTTAGTGGGTCTTTTCACACAAGGGCACATTCTATTAGAAGGTGTGCCAGGTCTAGCAAAGACGCTTACTGTAAATGCCCTTGCAGATGTACTACAGCTTGATTTTCAGCGAATCCAGTTTACGCCGGACTTGTTACCTGCTGATTTAGTAGGAACCATGATATATAATCAGGCTAAAGCAGAATTTGAAGTTAAAAAAGGGCCAATTTTCGCAAACTTGATTCTTGCTGATGAGGTAAACAGGTCACCTGCAAAAGTGCAGTCAGCATTGTTGGAAGCCATGCAGGAAAAGACGGTTTCCATCGGTGAAACCACATATAAACTAGATCGTCCGTTTTTGGTATTAGCTACACAAAACCCGATTGATCAAGAGGGAACGTATCCACTACCTGAAGCACAAGTAGATAGATTCATGCTAAAAGTGCATGTAGATTACTTGAGTAAGCAAGATGAGTTGGAAGTGATGCGAAGAATCTCGAATATGAGCTTCAGTCCTGAATTACAGACAATTCTTACTAAAGAAGATATCTTCTCTATCAGGAATGAAATCAATCAGGTCACAGTTTCCGAGTCAATAGAGAAATACATCATTGAGTTGGTATTTGCGACTAGGAATCCATTGGAATACAAATTGTCTGAGGAGGCACAGTATATTCAGTTTGGTGCTTCTCCAAGAGCATCGATCAACTTAAACCTAGCGGCCAAAGCGATGGCCTTTTTCAACCAACGAGATTACGTATTGCCTGAAGACGTGAAAGAGATTGCTGACGATGTGTTAAATCATAGAATTCTATTGAACTATGAAGCAGAGGCAGACGAGGTAACAACTCATGACATCATCAAATCGATTCTTTCTAAAGTTGACATTAGTAAATAAGAGACTTAACATAGCAAAAAAGTCTGCTGGTATTGTACTGGCAGGCTTTTTTGTTTTTACAGGCTAAATCAGTGTTAACATTCACGTAATATTCCTAATCTGATTTTAATAGAAGAGATCATACTTTAACGCTTTCATAACAAGCAAAGCGACCTCAGATAACATCCAACTTTCATTTTTGCGGAACAAATTGATCTATCACTTACAGATTTTAATCGCAAATTGAAATGAAAAAATTATTTACACTATTGATGTTGTCTGCAGGAACCCTTGCAATGGTTTCTTGTAGCGAAGATGAGACTCCTCCAGTAGTTAATGATCCTGACGTTAAGGGTACTGCAGTCTCTGAAAATATTACTTCTGATGTTACATGGACCACTGGTAGCCAGTATACACTAACAGGAAGAATCGCAGTTGAAAGCGGAGTTACACTTACTATCGAGCGAGGCGTAATCATTTACGGACAAGCTGGAACTGGAGCAAATGCATCTGCTCTTATTATTGCTAGAGGTGCAACTCTTAATGCTGCTGGAACTGCTGCAGCTCCAATTATCATGACTTCAATTGCTGATGAGATCACTCCAGGAATGATTGATTCTCCTAACTTATCTGCTGACCTTGATGGTCTTTGGGGTGGGTTGATCGTGCTTGGTAACGCTAGAATCTCTATTGAAGGAGACGCTGAATCTACCAACATCGAAGGTATTCCTTCTACAGATTCAAATGGTCTTTACGGCGGTACTGCTGATAATGACAACTCTGGTACAATCACTTACCTATCTGTAAGACACGGTGGTTCAAACATTGGTGAAGGAAACGAGATCAACGGAATCACTTTCGGAGGTGTTGGTTCTGAAACTACTGTTAGCCATGTAGAGGTTGTAGCAAACCAAGATGATGGAATTGAGTGGTTCGGAGGTACTGTTTCTGTAAGCAACGCTATTGTTTGGAATAATGGCGATGATGCTATCGATACAGACCAGGCTTGGGCAGGTACTTTGAATAACTTCATCATCATCAATCCAGGTGACAAAGGATTCGAACTTGATGGTCCTGAGGGAGCATATGCAGGAGCTGGTCACACTATCCAGAATGGAACAGTTTGGATGAAAGATGCAGCGGGTGGATATGACGATGACAGCAACACCGATGCGATCGTTAGCAACATCTACTTCACAGGATTCTCTGAAGATTCTGGAACTTCAAATGATTACAATGTTAATGGAAACTTCGTGGCAACAAATCTTAAGATGGATGCTTCGTACCAGGACGAAGATGATAACACTGTTGCTATCACTGTTGCAGAGTACTTCGCAGATATGGATGGTCTTGATGTAATGACTACTGTTGAGACTGCTACTGTCGGAGCAAACACTGCTGAATTCACAAGTTGGACATTCACAGATTTAAGAGACGGTTTTTAATAAAAAACACATATAACTAACAAACCCGATGGCTTCAGGTCATCGGGTTTTTATGCATTAAGTAGAGAGGTAACATATTAAGATGAGATTAATTTCAATTGCGTTTTTTTTGGTTGGTTCTATTTCCCTTTTTGCTCAAAAAGGAACCATTAGAGGTACAGTGATAGAAGACTCTAATGGGGAGCCACTTTTTGGTGTCACAGTTCAGATTAAAGGAACTACGAATGGTGCCATTACTGATTTTGATGGAAAGTTTGAGATAGCGGCAGATCCTGGAACATACGACCTTCAGGCGTCATTCGTATCATTTCAGACCGTCACCATGAGTGGTCTGGTTGTAAAAGCTGGCGAGGTGACATTGATCGATCAAATCAACTTGAAAGAAGATGTAGAGCTACTAGATGAAGTAGTGGTAACTGCGGAAGTTATCAAAACCACTGAGGCTGCACTCTTAACGGTAAAGCGTAAATCAGCAAGTCTGGTTGATGGTATTTCTGCGGCTAGTTTTAGAAAAATCGGAGATAGCGATGCAGCTGCAGCTGCAAAGAGAATTACCGGTGTATCCATCGAAGGCGGAAAATATGTTTACGTAAGAGGACTGGGTGACAGATACACAAAGACCTTACTAAATGGGATGGATATTCCTGGTCTGGACCCAGATAGAAACACGCTTCAGATGGATATTTTTCCTACGAACGTGTTGAATAACATCGTTGTGTCAAAAACCTTCACAGCTGATCTTCCAGCTGATTTCACAGGAGGTCTTGTAAATATTGAAACCAAAGACGTACCGGATATTAAGTCTACTACTGTGCAGTTTGGCATTGGATTAAACCCAAGCATGCACTTTAACAGCAACTACCTTACCTATGAGGGTAGTGGTACTGATTGGTTAGGGTTTGATAATGGGACAAGAGAGTTACACATTTCAGACAACAACCTTTTCGGTGCAGTAGATGTGGCTACAGCAAATGCTCAAGAACGGGCCACTATTGAGTCACAGCAGGCTGGCTTTAATAAGCAACTTGGCGTGACCAGACAGAATAGTTTTATGGATTTCAACCTAGGTTTCTCAACCGGAAATCAGAAGGAAATCAGTCTAGGTACACTCGGATACAATGCGGCTATTACGTACAGAAGCACTACGGAGTATTATGATGATGTCCTATTTACTCAATATCTAGTCAGACCAGAGAGAGATGGACTTGCACTAGCAAGAAGGCAAGATGGAGAGTACGCTACCAACAATGTGTTGCTTGGGGGAATGATTGGGCTAGCATTGAAAAGAGATAGATCTAAATACAGATTCAATTTCTTGAAGCTGCAAAATGGAGAGTCTAAAGCAGGAGATTTCAATGCTGTAGTTACAGAGGAGATCGGAACTGATTTGGTTGCCGTTCAAAATAACTTGGAGTACTCACAAAAATCTATGACTAACTTCTTCCTTTCAGGAGAGTACTTCTTAGATGATTGGAACTTATCATGGAAAGTTTCTCCTACGATATCTTCAATATTGGATCCAGACATCCGTTTTACCAGGTATGAAGTTTTAGTAGATGCAAACAACAATCCGATAGGATTTGATATCGGAACAGGAAACTCTGGCGTGCCGGTAAGGATATGGAGAGAGTTGAATGAATTCAATCTTTCTTCTCGATTCGATGCAACTAAAGACTTTGATTTCCAAGGAAGAGAAGCTAAAGTGAAGTTTGGTGTGGGATCGACGATTAAAAACAGAGATTTTATCATTAGGGAGTACAACCTAGCTGTAGATCAAAGCAATTTTGATGGAAGTTATAATGAGCTAATTAGTAGTGAGAACTTGTTCCCATCTGCCAATGGAAATATTTACTATCCACAGTATCTAGTTAGTAACGTCAATCAGTTTGATGCTTCATCTAGCAACTTTGCCTTCTATGTATCAAACGAGTTGTATGCTACCGAGAGATTAAAAGCGATCGTAGGAGTAAGGGCTGAGGCTTTCCAGCAGCGGTATACTGGACAAAACCAATCAGGTGATGTTTTGGATAATGATAAAGTAATTGATGAATTCAATTTCTTCCCTTCTACAAACTTCACGTATAGTCTTACACAAGATCAAAATTTAAGGTTTGCTTTCAATAGAACTATTGCGAGATTTTCTTTCAAAGAAGCATCCTTCATTGAGTACTTCGACCCACTTAATGGCAGAACATTCCTTGGAGCTTTAAGTCCAATTGAAGATCCTAACAACCCAGGGGAGTTATTGTGGGATGGAAATATTGAATCTACACTTATTAACAACTTTGATATCCGTTGGGAAAAGTTTGGTGATAGAGCACAGATTTTATCATTCTCTGCTTTCTACAAGAAGTTCATCAATCCAATAGAGGTTGTTCAAATCCCTTCTGCACAGAACAACTTTCAGCCACAAAATGTGGGAGATGCTACTGTGTATGGAATGGAGCTGGAGTTCAGAAAAAATTTG
>JABSPG010000099.1:0-3380 GCA_013214445.1 Ekhidna sp.
GACTAATTCAACACCCCCAAGATTCACGGTGACGCCATCAGTCATCATCACCCCATGATGCGTTTGCTCTCCCCCAAAAAGCGGCTGCCTGAAACGGTAATTGCAGATCAATTCATCCCCCAGTGCAAAAGCGTGCCATAGCCACATCCTTACAGCTCCTGGCAGGGGCATAGCATTGATTTTACCCCAATTGATCTGACCAGGCTGCAATTCCATGATCCCAGTAAACCCATGAGTAGATTCCGCCAACTCTTGAGAAAATGAAAGCTCCATACCGCTTCCCAGTCTATGGGCCAATTCATCTCCTGAATCATTTAGCCAACCACTGGTCAAATACATGGTATGAGCAGAAAAATCAAGTGATTCTCGGGTCAGGAATGGATCTACATTTGGTAAAAATTTGAAGTAAGCGTAATTAGTGGTAATCCATTGCTCCTCCTTCACAAGTTCTCTAAGCTGGTCTGCTTGCCGATTGATATCATTTGCAATTTCCTGAGAGGTGTATAGCTGAAAATCGAGTAGAGCATGAGGATTAGGGCCAGGCATGGACGAATTAGGAATATTGATCTCATCCCATTCAGTCATGGTATAACTCCAAAATTCTCCACCCCAAGCACTATTTAAGGATTTTAAATTCGAGTACTTTTCTTTTAGCCAGTTGACATAGTTTTCTTTCGCAGAAGGGCTATAATCATAGACCGTTTGTAGATGTGGCTCATTCCCTATTTGCCATCCCCAAATTCGCTGATCATTGCCATACCTTTCTCCAAGTTTCCGTACTACTTTAGATACGTACTCCTGATAAATATTATTGGCTAAAGAAGCGGTCAAACGAGAACCATTGTGATAGATTCTCCTCCCATCTTCCTGTACTGAGAGTACCTCAGGATGCTTCATAGCTAACCATCCAGGTACGCAAGGAGAGGGTGTACACATAATCACTTTTAAACCATTATCAGCAGCAATATCTACTGCTTTATCCAGCCATTCAAAGCTGTACTTTCCCTCTTCTGGTTCAAGTTTAGTCCAGGCGAACTCTGCATAATGGACAAATTCGAAACCTAGATCAGCAATCTGCTTCAAGTCTCTTTCCCATTGCTCCTCTGGCCAATGTTCAGGATAGTAGTAGACTCCAATTTCTGCGCCTTTAGATTGAAAGGGATTTGAAGTCTGAGCAAACAGACCCGCTGAAATCAGCATAATTGAGATGAAAAATGAGTTTCTAGATTTTAGCATGATTAATTAAAAGACTTGTTAATTACGGTATTCATTAAACTATCAAGCTCAGCAGTTACCTCAGGAAATTTGCTAGCTAAATTGATTTGCTCACCGGGATCATTTTTCAGATCGTACAATTGGGGTTCAATTGACAACCCTCCTTCAATGTTCTTAATTTCTTTAATCCAACTGTTCCACTCCTTTCTTTTATCTGTAGCAGCGATGTACTTCCAATCACCTTTGCGATATCCCATAGTGAATGCTTCCTCCAGCATCTCTTTTCTTCCGGTTTTTGTTTCTCCAAGTATGGCAGAAAGTACATTTTCGCTATCAATGGCATCACGCTGATCATATGCAAACCCTGTTAGTTCTCCCAGGCTTGAGAATAAATCAAGTTGATTCCACAAGGCGTCACTAACTTTTGCCTCTGTGATCTTTGCTGGCCAATAGACTATGGTCGGCATCCTATGTCCCCCTTCATAGATGCTGTATTTTCCCCCTCTGTAAGGTCCTGCAGGTTTATGCTCTCCTAATCGATCGACTGCCTCGTCTTGATAGCCATCATTGAGCACAGGCCCATTGTCACTGGTAAAAATCACCAAAGTGTTTTCTTCCAGTCCATTCTGTCTCAGCACATCCATTACTTGACCGGTCATCCAATCCATCTGCACAATTGCATCCCCTCTTGGTCCCATATCCGTCGCACCTACGAAGCTTTCATTGGGCACTCGCGGAACGTGTATGTCATGAAAGCTGAAATACAGAAAGAATGGATTGTCTGCATTTTCCTTAATAAAGGACTCTGCCCTCTCAGTGAAAACTTCGGGAAAATCTTCGTCTTTCAACCAAGCATCCTCTGCTTCCGACATAAAGCCGATCCTACTCACTCCGTTTACAATTACCCCACTGTGCTGAAAATCAGCCTGCTGTCTAAGCATTTCCGGATTAGATATACCCGTTGGATTACCATATGGATTCTCATTCCTTGCATCATTGGTAAAGTGTACCTTCAATGTATCGCCATCTTTCAGCCCAACGACCCTTTGATCCTCTACATAGACAGATGGCACACGGTCTCCTGTTGAGGGTAGCAAGAAACTATAGTCGAATCCAATTTCTGCCGGGCCTGGAGAAACTTTAGTATTCCAATCCACCTCACCATCCCCAAGACCAAGATGCCATTTACCGACAACTGCCGTTTTGTAACCAACCTCTTTCAGTTTGGAAGGAAGAGTAGCTGTACCTGGTCGTATCAGCAGTGGTGCATCACCGGGCAGTATTCCAGCCTTCATTCTAAATGCATAGTTTCCGGTAAGCAAGGAATATCTGGAAGGTGTGCAAGTTGCAGAAGAACTATGTGCATCCGTAAATCGGATCCCATAGTTCGCTAACCTATCTACATTAGGGGTATTGACCGCCGTAGCGCCATAGCAGCTTAAATCACCAAAGCCCAGATCGTCGACATAAAAGATGATAATGTTTGGCTTCTCCTCTTTAGGAGATTCAGCTTGAGGTTTCTCTGTTGAACATGACCAAAAAGTGGTTAATAGAAGAAAAAAGGCAACCTGATTTGTGATGTATTTCATAGTCTATAAAATTAGTGCCAAGGTATGTAGGGAGCTTTTTGATGGCGTACAGAACAAGTACAATGAAAGGTATTTTGGTTACTTCACAGATGATTGCATTTTTGCTGGATGATAAGAAAAGTGACTTTACCGGCTCTATTGATTGCGCTCTCTTGCTGCCAACCAAAAACTCAGGAGCCAGCCCTACCTCAATACCTACAGGTACTTGCTGAAGAATGGCAATCTGCTGGAAGTAACTTCTCCATTAAAGAGTTTGAAAAATCGCATAGCTATTCAGCGGAACAAGGAGACTTACAAGACTTCTTGGATAGCTTAAGTGGGAATACCAATAAGATCGTCAGGATACAACCAGGTATCTATGAATTGGATACAGCCCTCATTGTGCCTTCCAATATGATTCTTGAAGGAGTAGAAAGAGATAAAGTCACTTTCGTATCAAAGCTAAAGTACCCTTTCAAACCAGAACCATTTGATACGCCGTGCACCATTGAGTTTTTAAACGTATCCAAAGCAGGATTGAAAAACATTACCTTGATTTATGAGGCTGTGGATTTTCCTACCTATTCGCCAAGCAAT
>JABSPG010000099.1:3390-7422 GCA_013214445.1 Ekhidna sp.
GGGACAAAAGAGTGTTTAAGAATGACCCTGAGGGAGACACCTTGCTTTACGTTGGGCATATTGGAGTAAAGAACTCTGAAAATATATTTATTGACAATTGCAGGGTGCTTCACGCAGGTACTGACCCCATTATCATTGCAGGATCAAACAATGTTACCGTATCTAATTCTATCGTTGATGGAAGCTACAATAAGGGTGGGAAAGGAAATGGCTATTTCAATATTGACAAAGGAAGTCATCATGTATTAGTACAGGATAATCGAATCGAGAAAATCAGGCACCTAGCCATCCAAAAAGATACGCATCACAACGTTATCGTGGACAATGACATGGAAGTGGATGTAAACTTCCACAATGGCGATGATGGCAGTAACCTCATTGAAGGCAATGTCATAAGAATCCCTGAATGGCATGGCTGGCACTGCATAAGTGCAGGTGCCAAATCAAAGCATGACCCTCCTGGTCCAAATAATTATATCTTCAACAATCATACCCAGTACAAACTATTTATCCCGGAGATACGAGAAAAAATCACTGAATATGGAGACTCCATCATATATACTGGCGTAGAGGTAGTCGATAGTATTGCTATAAAAGACCAGCTAATGGTCAGATACAGTTTTACTGACTACAAAAAAGCCAATTCTAAAAACCTTCTTTTCAGGATGAATGACGAGTGGGACAATCAGAAGAGCGTACTACTTGCGGATACTTTACTGGTAAATAGGCTATTCAGGTAGACCTATTTCTTTTCTATTTACTCGGAGTGAGTGCTTAGCTTAGGAATCTATAGACTGTTGATATCGTCAACCGCAAAGAGAAGGTCTTTCTATTAATAAGAGAAAAGATATAGGGGTCTGTAACCTTCCACAAACAGGATAGTTTGAAAATGAACCAATTAGGTCGACTGTTCTGAGTTATATCAAAAACGAAAAATCGATTCTAGAGAATTCTTCTATGATTTTTTTAAAGGGAGTTTTGAAATGGAAGCTTTCTGAAGATCTCAAGTAGCGAATAAGAATAATTGACAATAAAGCACAAAAAAGGGGTTGAAATCAACCCCTTTTTAAAAATTAACTAATTAACCTAACCGATGAAATCAATCATTCTTAAAGCGAACCATCAACAATGATTACTTCAACCCATTTGAAACCTTGAGCATCAGTAGCATCTTGGTAATCTGGAGAAGGAGCTGTTCCCTCAGGGGTAAAAATCCAAGCTCCGACTCTCTCATCTTTATATCTTACTCTTTTTACTATGTTAACTGTCGAAGATCCAAGGGTTACAGTTGAGCCTGATATGCTGATATTGCCACCTAGTGCATTGGAATAAGTATCATCTTCTAAGGAACCTGATTCAACAGACTCTGTATTGATCCAGTGTTTTAACCAATAGTTTCCTGCTGCTTCATATACTGCATCATTTATATGTGGAACTCCACTATCCCATCTCCAAACAGAAGCAGTACCTCCACCACAACAAACTATCTCTCGGGTTTCTCCCAATTTATTTGTAGGATCAATTGGTTCAATAATGGCATTCAAATCTTCAAACGAGGTTGTGGGTACGATTACCGCTCCATAATAACCAGCAGAACCTGCATAAGTTCCATCATTTGGATCCATTGCATTCATTGTCCACTTCACATCCGGATCAACAAGCATTAGATTCTGAATAATATTAACATCTCTAATATTCCTTGTTGTACCCTGCACACTTTCCAAGTAAACTTGTGGATCAGCAAAAGCTGCATCAATGTCCGCAGGGAACCCATCAAAAGCATGAACAATACCGTAAGGTACGGTTGCACCATTTGCAGCAGCAACTGTGTCTGTAAGTGACACTTTTACGTTTACCGCTAATTCATTTGCTCTTGGAGTAGCCACTTCACTATCAACAGCAAATGTTCCTAATTGAGCTGACCCAGCTTCACCTATGTAAGCTACCGGACGCACTAATGTCTGGAAAACACTATTCCCAATGACACCTACATTCCTCCAATTCGCGGTGGTTCCAAGGTCCACATTTTGATCTGTATCACTAGTAAGAGATTCCCAAACGAGATTATTTCTGTAATATGCACCAGAAGCATCATTATCTCTTTGCTGCGATCGAAACATTCCAGCCAATAGTGACATTTGCCCTGGCTTAATGGTCTCTCTACTTTCAATGAATGGAGAATTCTCAATGAATTTATCTAACCAGCCATCACCGTAGAAGAAGAATGTTTCTGCACCAATTCCTCCCTCTGCAAGATTCATGTAAGCTTCGTCTTGTCCATCTGCATCAAGCACAAACTTCATGTCATTAAATTCTGTTCGGAGTTTCAATATCTCATAAGGATTTGCAAATGAGTAATCCCATCCTGCAAGAACTGCAACGTTGACCGTTACTTCATCAACTTCGTTTGCGGCATCTTTTATAGCAAATGTGATATCAGTGGCTCCAATATCAAGAGCCTCGATCGCAACCGTAATTGTAGCTGTGGTATCACCAGTTGCCGGAGCACCAGTAACCGTAACGCCAATAACGCTCTCATCGCCTACAGTAGTAGTGAATTGAGCAACGCCAGCCGGAGCACTTAAGCTCACAGTAGCTTCTACATTCTGACCCGTCTCTAAGCGGACATCAGATGCTGATGCTGTCAAGGCAGGAGCACCAGGAGGCGCTGGGGGTGGGGTGTCATCATCACTACATGCGGTAATCCATACGAGCGACGTAACCGATAGGAGAAATAGTATTTTTTTCATTATAAATAAGTTTAATTCAGTCTGTAATTTATTTCTAATACTTCTTTTACTTAGGTGGAATTTGGTACATAATAGGGGAAAGTCAGTACTTTCTGCGTATTTATTACATAGAAGGGGATTTGATCAACTTTAGATTGCAAATTCGGGGCATAAACCAGCTTTATCGAACTAAAATAGAACCAATTAAAAAGTTATCAATGACTAATAAGCTTTATGGGAGAGTACTAATAGGTATCATGGGTACTACCTATTGGCAAAACAGGAAAATTTATCAACTATTCTTTAGAAGTGAAGCTTAGAAGCGCTCAATCAAACTAGAAAGTCTCCGCAAGAGGTATAAAAAAGTCCTGAATATCAAGAATAGTAAGAAAAGAAGAGAACTCAGTCAATCGGTTAGTTAACCGTTCCAAACAAAACTTCAAAAGGTTTAAGCTCCAAACTGTTTGAGCCTTTATCCTCTCCGATCATCATTTCCTTGAATGGTTTTTTGAGCGTTATTTGTCTGGGCTCATTGGTAAGGTTAATAACAAAAAGCGATTCTTTTTTACCACGTGCTCGTTCTACCACTACTACATCTTTATCCCCTGAAGCAAGCGGTTTGATCCCGACTTCTGAAGCATAGTATAAATAAAGAGACTTCATAATATCATATCCAGGATCAGCACCCAAATAAACAACCTTTCCTTTTCCAATCGAATTCTCAATGATCGCCGCTTTTTCATCATGCATTCCTGTTACATACTTTGCTTTGACCATTCCATTCTCGCTGGAGATGGCTTCACTCCAAAGAGAAGCTTCGGCTTGATTTTCAGCATAATCAGATTTTATCTTCAATACGGATGCATGCGCTTTATTATATGGATCGATAGGTATTCTGGTATCTACTTCAATACCAGTCCATATTCCAAAATCCCCTAATGCGTGATTTTTGTATGCCGTCCAATACTCAGATCTAAAACCAGACATTGGACCTAATATCAAAATTCCACCATCTTCTACCCACATCTTGAGCCGTTCCTTCAGTTCATCCGGAAGTACAGGCGCCATTGGCATTACCAACATTTTGTATTTGTCTATGTCCACCCCTTCGTGAATTACATCACGCGATAGAAAGGCATCTGATAGTGGTCTATAAAATTTAGAAGTAACGTCGGTGTAGTAATTAACTGCCTTTCCCGAATTGGTTTCTATTTTATATCCTCTGACGCTAGAATTCGTGCAATAGTGGCACCGGTGTCATGAGCTAGTAAGTGGTATTTTGAAATTTTTAACTGGCGCATAA
>JABSPG010000099.1:7432-10652 GCA_013214445.1 Ekhidna sp.
ACCAATCTCGGCTTGCTTTACCTCACTCTTCATTAGCTCGTCAGAGTTCTTCTCTAGCTCTGCGCCTAAGTTTGATAATTCCGAAAAATTAGCAACCGGCTTTCCCCAGGATGACACAAATGAACCGTGAGGCATCTCATGACCTGCCGGATGCTGTCTCCACAGCCAAAACATAGTTCCTTGTCCCCCTAGCGCATAATGTGTCCACATGATCGATCTCAATGCTCCATCAGGTTGATGGATAAACCAGTTCATTCCTTTTGGCCCTCCGCCTGAATAGTTGGGCGCAGTTTCGAATACCCAATGCATGCCTTTTCCATACCCTCTCAATCGATCAAAATTGATCTGGACACGATTGTAGACGGAGAAATTATGGTAGAAGTTGGTAGCCATAAAATCCAAGTTCTCAAATAAATCCGGATATTCTATGGTGTTGCCAGGCATCCCATCATGTGTTATAGGAAGGGTAGAGTATTTTCTGATTGCCTTTAATTGAATATCCTGAAATGCAACCACCTGATCTGAAGAAAAGCTCTTCCAATCCATCCTAAGGCTTGGGTGATGCCAAGTTCCTGTCTTATTCATTGGAATTTGATCAAATGAATCATATTTCTGAGACCAAAGATTGGTCGCCCAAATTTTATTTAGGTTCTCAATCGTACCATATCGAGTCTCTAGCCACTTTTTCCAGTCATTTTTTGTAAGATCACTGTAATCTGAGGATAAGTGGAATTCATTATCCGTCTGCCATCCAATGACTCCTTTTCTACTCCCAACGGCTTTTGCAAGCGCCTCACACACTAGCCTGCATTTCTCATTGTATAGTGGATGATTATACTTCACATTTCTCCTTGCTCCATGTTCTCTTAACGTTCCGTCTTGCTCCTCAATAAAAATATCTGGATACTTTATAGCCATCCAAGCAGGGGGAGTGGCAGTTGGTGTACCAATCACTGCTTCAATACCCGCCTCATACAATTGATCAATGACTTTTTGCAACCACTCAAACTCATATTTACCTTCGGTAGGCTCCATTAAGTTCCAAGAGAACTCACTCATTCTGACCACATTGATATTAGCCTTCTTCATTAGCCTTATATCCTCCTCTACCGTCTCAAAATCCCACGCCTCAGGATAGTATGCCGCTCCATAATACAGTTTCTCTTGTCCTATATATTTGGACTGGGAGATAGCTGCAAAAGCAAGTGAAAAAAAAGTGAGTATTAGAACAGTCTTGGTTTGAAACCTCATCTAAATATGGCATTTTAACATAAATCCAAAGCTAGACTAAGGCCTCTTCGACAATGTGTAGGGTTGTTACACTTGCTGACGAAAATCAGTACAAAACAGGCTTTATTGGTTGAATTATCTAAACTGTTAATAATATTACAGGATGATTATGTTCAAACAGATTAATCGTTTTGCATTCGCATTCGCATTTCTACTAAACTCACTCCTCTTTTCTGGGATTTCGCATCGACTGCATGGGCAGGAAATATCAAATTATGGTATCAAAAGCCTCAGTCAGCGAGATGGACTCATGTCTAACAAAGTGACCAGCATTCTGAAAGACAGCAAAGGGTTTGTTTGGATCGGAACAGATAACGGGCTAAATAAATTTGATGGAAGAACGCTAAGTCAATTTTGCTTACTAGATCCTTGTGAAGAACTGGCAGAAAACTATGTCCAAGACATCATTGAATTACAAACTGGTGAACTGATTGTGGCGAGCAAACTGGGCGCTTTTGTGGTTTCGCAGGATCGGTCAGAGATTGAAAGAATCGAGTTGGATGTGGCAGAATACCAAGCAATTACCCTGTTTGGTGACAGTAAGAAGCTTTTAATTGGGACTGATGGATCATTATATGAAGTAGTGTTCACTGAAAACGCATATGACCACAGGGTCTTACTGACCAAAACCGATGGCTTCACAGAAATACTGCAAAGAGGCAATCAATTATGGGTAGGCACATGGCAGAGCGGGCTCTTTATTTACGATATAGAAAAAGAAGAATGGACCGAATTCAATCAAAAGTATAATGAAGCTCTTAACGGAGATTCTATAAAAAGCGTCATGGTAATGGCAGATGGCCATAATCAAGATTTATGGGTTGCTTCCTATGATTATGGTTTATACCACATCACCAAAGATTTCGAAGTTAATTTCTATGAGCATGACGACAATAATCCAAATTCGATCAATAGTAACAAAATAAAAACCCTCGAACTAGATGATAAGGGGTATTTGTGGTTAGGTTTTGAAGAAAGTGGAATTGATAGATTTGGACCAGAAGTAAACGAATTCATCCACTACTATTCTCAGTTTCAGGATCAAGGAGTTTACGAAGGCTATGGAGTCTACAGTACCTATTTGGATGATCAAAACCAGATCTGGGTAGGTTTTAGAAATGATGGACTAAAAATCATTCCGTTAAATCCATCCATTTTTGATCATCACCTACTCATGGAAGAGGATGAAAATAATTCTGTAATAGGTATTACGGCTACTGAGGATGAACTATACATTGGTTCAAAAGGCAGCTTGCTGATTGGAAATTCGCAGTTACCTGACGAGTTTAAGAATTACCAACTACCAAATAATGAATCACCGCAAGCAATCTACCCAATTGATAAAAATGAAATTCTAATTGGAACGAGGTTAGGTTCAATCTTTCTATTTGACAATAGCACGAAATCTTTTAATCGTTTTCTCAAAAGACAAGATGAATCAAAGTTTAAAGGCTTCAAAGTCAACAGTTTTCATCAAGTTTCTAAGGACATTATTCTAATTGGATCTCAAAACGGAACGTTCAAATTCACTAGATCAACTCGTGAATTAGAATTTGTAGAAAAAACATGGACTCATACATTTTTGCCCGCTGATGATGGATCAATTTATTTTATCAATTTTGGTAAAAATCAATTCCAGTATTTCCCAGAAACCGGTAAACTAAATACCGTAGAAGTAGATATTTATAAAAATGTAAAGGCTGGAGTCATCACAAACAATACCCTCTACCTAGGGTCAGATCTGGGTTTTTTTAAATATGATTTGAACACCAAATCCCTCAAACATTACAAATCCATTTACCCTTTAATCAATAGTCAGGTAAATGCATTAGTCCTTGACCGGAATGGTCGTATTTGGGCTTCTACACATGAAAATGTATTTTGTTTTGACCCTATAAAGGAAACCTTTCGCGTTTTTTCAGAATCGGAC